>NZ_JBFTPW010000011.1:0-135921 GCF_056398685.1 Arthrobacter sp. 01T428
GCCTCTTCAAACTCTGCAACAACAACGGCACCTGGACCCAGCTCACCGCCGACCTCACCGCCTACAAAGGCCAAACCATCACCCTCTGGTACAACGTCCACCTCGACGGCTCCAGCCCCGCCGACGACACCTGGATGTACCTCGACGACGTCACCCTCACCAACGGGTAGGGGGGTTGATCGACTTCCTGGTGGCCGTTCAGCCGTTCCTGGTGGCTGCGAACATGCGTCGAAGGGTGAAAAAGCAACCCAAGGCGCCGAAGAGCAGCGCCATGAAGAAGTCGCCCATGTAACTCTTCACGAAATTCGGGTTGTTCGCCAGGTTGTAGTTCATCAGGTCCCACGGTTCGGAGCTGGTGATCAAAGACAAGGGCTGGCTATTGATGTACTTGGCGGCGTCCAGCCAGACTCCAGCTACGAAAGACAAAATCGCAGTGGCAGCTGTGATGGCTGCTATCACCCACACGCCTTTTCTGCTCAGCCCGCCGGCTCCCATGACATAGAAACGGGCCGCCATCGCGGCAGCGGCGAAGGTGACGAGCGAGGACATCCAGCCAAAACTCCAGATGACAAGCCACAGAACGACGCCGATCGGGAGGGCAGGGAGGGCGAACAGCGCGCCTCGGCCCACGTTTTCGGCAGTTCGAACTGGGCGGGCGGGCGGCCATGCTGGTGCCTGAGATTGGTTGGCTTCCGGATGCCAAGAGGGAATGTGGGGGCCCGGGGCATCCGGAGCGCTCATTCCGAACTCAGGCTTGGGACGCTGCGATGCGCCGTATTCGTTGCTGCCGGGCTGCGTGTTTTCCGGCAGGTTGGTGCTTTCGGTCATGTTTCCCCCAATGTGGACCGCGGCGATCGTATGGGTCATCCTTGCACGCGACAGAGGAAATTCGCCAGCAATTGCGGCGAATAAATGCGTCGGCGATTCGACGCCGTGGGGAGAGCCTGGGGCTCGTGGACTAGCCGGCTTCGAGGATCTTCTTGAGGTTCTCCAGGTCCTTGCGCATGGCGGTGCGCATCATTGGCGCCATGAGGATGCCCGCAAGCGCGGAGAACCCGGAGGGTTCACCTGTGTTGCGGAGGGTCATGCGGGTGGCGCCATTCTCATCGGACCAGGTGTAAGTGGTGCGCATCGGGAAAGGACCTTGGCTTGTGCGCATGGTGAGTTTCTCGCCGGGGACAAGCTCGGTGAATTCGTAGACATAGTCCAGATTTCGGCCCAGGAACCTTGCGGTGAAGGCAACCCGGGATCCGACCGCGAGGGGCTTCGGCGTCTGCCACTGTGCAGATCGTATGTTCACATACCAGACCGGCGCGTTGTCCGGGTTGGAAGCATAACTTGCCACGATCTCGCGGGGCCGCTGGATCAGTATTTCGGTCTGGACGTCCACCATGTCCCTAACTATTGCAGAACGCGCCTAGCGGGCGGTAACCCCCATTGAAGGAAGTCATGGCAGATGCTCAGATTCTTCGGGGCGCTGCTGGGCCTCTTCACTCTGGGGTTCAATCTCCACGTAGTAGATCGCGCCTGCACCCGGGGCGTGAAGGCGGTGGGTCGCATGACGTATCGGCCGGTAGTCGTGTCCGAAGGGGTCCCGCACTGCTATTCGTTCAAGGTGGTCCATCCGCGCGAGGAGGCCATCGACCTCCCTGAGCGTCGCGCAGTGGGTCTCTTCTCCCGCTACATCCAATACCCAGGGCGAACCGGTGGCGCCGCTGGCAAGTTCCAGGCTCAAGGTTTCAAATATTCCAGCCAGAAGGGCATCGAGCGTTGTGGGGTAGAGGCGGAGCAAACGATGCGCTTGCGGTTCGCGGCGGCGGTCGCTGATCCAGGTTTGGCGGAGCCACGTGAATTCGACCCGACCGAACGAGGACCCAAGAGTCAGCTTCCGGCCTTCCTCCAAGGTCAAGTGGAAGTTGTTCCCCGCCCGGTCGAGGATGCTGGCCGCTTCCTCAACGTACTCAAGGTCTTCCAGCATGGCGGTCTTGGACGGGTAGTACGTGAAATCGCCGAGCTCATCGACAACGACGTAGTCTTCCGGAGCCGCGCCGGCAAGCTCGGAAGCGTATGCCGCTCCTTGGTTGAGGGGACTGCGTTTCATGGTGGATTCAGCTCCTACCGAGGTTGGCCCAAAGCCCGAATAGGCCGTGCGTCCTTTCTTCATCAGACCACCAAACCGAGCGGCCGTCGTCGGTCCTTAATGGTTTCCTTACGCGGACCGGAACAGATTTAGCGCCAAGGCTCCCGTTTGTAACAGTCGACCTCAGTGTGCCCAGAATTACGCAACAGCAGCATGTTGTTATTACAGTAAGGATTGCCTTGCCTATCTCGTTGCCGTTCCTCCCGACTCGTCGGGCTGCTGTGCACGAAGGGTACGGCAACCCCCAGCCATTCCGGTCCCAGCCGGAACCCTTGAAAGGCCCCCCATGAAATTCGGCATCAAACCCGCTACGGCCCTTGCCGCCGCCACGGCCACGCTGCTGGCACTTTCTGCGTGTAGCGGCGCACCAAGCGGTACTGCGAGCGGTGGTTCCACGGCCGGCGCGTCCGGTGACGGCATCGTCGTATACAACGCGCAGCATGAAAACCTCACCGGCGCATGGGTGGACGCCTTCACCAAGGAGACGGGAATCAAGGTTACGCTCCGTAATGGTGACGACCTTGAAATGAGCAACCAGCTCAGTGAGGAAGGCAAGAACTCTCCGGCGGACGTCTTCCTCACGGAAAACTCCCCGGCGATGGTCCGCATCGCGAGTGCCGGGTTGCTCGCCCCCGTCGATCAGGCAACCCTTAGCCAAGTCCCTACGCAGTACCGGCCCTCCACCGGCGACTGGACGGGCATCGCGGCCCGCTCCACCGTGTTGGCCTACAACAAGACCAAGCTCAGTGCAGACAAGCTTCCGAAGTCCTTGATGGACCTTGCGGACCCGTCATGGAAGGGACGCATCGGTGCGTCCACGGGTGGAGCCGATTTCCAGGCTATTGTCAGCGCGATGCTTGCGCTCAAGGGAGAAGACGCCACCCAGAAATGGCTGGAGGCGGCTAAAACCAACTTCAAGTCCTACAAGGACGACACCCCGGTGCTCGCGGCTGTGAACGCAGGCGAGGTCGACGCAGGAGTTTTGTACCATTACTACTCCTTCGTGGACCAGGCCCAGACCGGAGAAAACAGCAAGAACGTTGATCTCCACTACTTCAAGAACCAGGACCCGGGTGCGTTCGTCAGCGTCTCCGGCGGCGCTGTTCTGGCATCCAGCAAGAAGCAGGCCCAAGCCCAGCAGTTCCTGAAGTTCATCACGGGCAAAGCGGGTCAGCAGGTCCTCCAGAACGGTGACTCCTTTGAATACACCGTTGGCTCCGACGTACCGGCGAACTCCAAGCTTGTGCCCCTCAAGGACCTTCAGGCACCTTCGGTGGACCCCGCCAAGCTCAACAGCGAAAAGGTTACCGAGTTGATGACCAAGGTCGGGCTTCTCTAGGCCCCAGGGCCGCCTTGCTGCTGCGGACCGCCCCCTGTCCCGTCGAAGACGGGGGCTGCGGTCCGTCAGTGCCCAGCCGACCTTGAAGCCCCCGTTGCTATAAGGAATCTGGCCATTCATCCACGACCCCTGC
The DNA here is from genome assembly GCF_056398685.1 of Arthrobacter sp. 01T428. Lineage (NCBI taxonomy): Bacteria > Bacillati > Actinomycetota > Actinomycetes > Micrococcales > Micrococcaceae > Arthrobacter > Arthrobacter sp. 01T428. The sequence goes on from NZ_JBFTPW010000011.1 coordinate 3,613, forward strand.
CCGGAAAACAGGAATCTCACCAGGTCCGTCGTGTCCTCGGCCGTGCCGAGTCGACCCGCTGGAGTCGGGTCAATGCCCGAACGCCGCGTAGCGTCGTCCATCCACCCGGTGTCGATCGGGCCCGGGTTCACCACGTTCGCCCGCACGCCCCGGCCTGCCAGCTCGACGGCGGACGCTGTGACGATCCGGTCGAGGGCCCCCTTGCTCGCGCCATACGGCAGGTTGTGAACAGTGTGGTCGCTCGTCAAGGCGACAATCCGGCCGCTTCGAACCGGCGCCGGAACAACCCCACCTGGTGTTCTCCTTCATGGCCGCCGACGCTAATCGCCAACCACTCTGCCGTCCCAGTTTCAAGATCCCGCCCTGCAGAGGAACAAGAAATCCTCAAGATTCGGGCCCCAGGGAACACCGAGACCCCCGAAGATCCTTGCGCCCCCGAACCCCGCCACGTAGCTTTGAGGAAGCGGACGTATGCGTCCGGGGGCATCGGGTTTGAAGCCGGTGGCCAGTCAGATTCAGAGAAGGAACATGGCCGTGGCAACAGGTATTGTCAAGTGGTTCAACGCCGAAAAGGGTTTCGGCTTCATTGCCCCCGACGACGGTTCGGCGGACGTTTTTGCCCACTACTCAGCGATCGCCTCAAGCGGGTACCGATCACTGGACGAGAATCAGCGGGTCCAGTTCGACGTCGTCCAAGGCCCGAAAGGCCCCCAGGCGGAGAACATCCAGCCTCTTTAAGAGGGCACCACTGACGAATCAGGCTAGTTCGGCAAGCAGCCGGCCCCACTTGGGTGCCAGTAAGGGCGCTCCGGCAAGCTTGAGGCAGTGCCATAGCGTCACCGCCACGGAATCAAGCACCGGCACTCCGGTGGTTTCCTCCACTTCCGCGGTGATGTTGGCGCCGTAAAGGTTCGTGCACAAATAAATGAGCGCGTCCGGGTTCGAGGCGGCAAGTTCCAAGGACCCGGGCAGCATCTCCGCGTCCGTGACCCGGGCGAAGGATTCGTTGTTGCTGAGGTCCAGGTGGCGGTGGTCAACCGTCCTGATTCCTTCGCGCCCATATGACTCAATGACGGCATGGTTCACGTCCCCTGTATAGGGCGTGAACATGCTGATCCTTTCTGTGCCGAACGCCTTGAAGGCCTCCAGGTAGGCCAACGTAGAGGTCGTGGCCGGGATCCCGGTGGCCTCCGTGATTTCCTGGACCAGCGCTTCGTCATGGGCGGAACCGAGCCAGGAGCCTGAGGTTCCGTTCCATGCGATGACGTCTACATCCGCCGTCGCGAGCAATGCGGCGGCCTCCCTCATGACGGCCGAATCGAATTGTTTGTCCGAGGAATCATCCAGTGCAATGCGTGTGACCGGAATGCGCGTGAAGTGGATGGTGACGTCCTCGCGGTCACCCAGGATCCGGTAGCTCTGCGGCTCAAGGCACGTGTTGGATGACGGCACGATCATGCCGATGCGGGTGGGGCGGTGTTCGGAAGGCATGGTTCTCCTAAGCAGAAACGGTGGCGGGAACGGACGGCGATATTCGAACGGACAGGGCGTCGTGGTGGGCGGCGAAGCCGTTGCGGGCGACGAAACGGCCCACCGGTCCGGGATCGTGGAAACCGCCGTCGTCGACCACGACGCGTCCGGCGGAGACGACGACGGCGGGCCAGCCGTTCAGCGTCTTCCCTTCGAAAGGCGAGAAGTCAGTACCCATGTGGAGCGCGCCGCCGTCGACCTCGCGTTCTTCGGCGGGATCGAAGATGACCAGATCGGCGTCGAACCCTGCCGCGATGCTGCCCTTGCCGGGCACGGCGTTGATCCGCGCGGGACCGGCCGAGAAGACCTCGACGAAGTCCTCCACTGTGCTGTTGGGCGCCATTGCGGTGAATGTGACAGGCATTCGGGTTTCGACGCCGGGCAGCCCGTGCGGCATGAAGCGGACGTCGTCGGTGCGCTCCCGCTTTTGTGAGAGGTCGTAGCAGGAGTGGTCCGAGGAGACGGTGTGGATCGCTCCGTCCGCGAGCCGTTCCTTCAGCGCGGCGACGGTTTCAGCGCTGCGCATCGGCGGGCAGCAGGCATACCATTCGGGGAATTTTGAGCCGTAGACGGTGTCATCCAGCGTCAGGTAGTGCGGGCAGGTCTCGGAGTAGGCTTCCTGGCCGCGCCCGCGGGCCTCGGTGACCAGATCCACCGCTCCGGGGGTCGACTGGTGCACGAAGTAGACCGGCGCACCGGTGTACTCGGCCATGGCGAGGGTCTCTTTGACAGAGATTTCCTCGGCGAGCTCGGGCCGTGTGGAATGCAGGTGCTCGATGCCGATCCGGCCGTCCGCAGCGTGCTGTTCGGTGCAGTCGGCGATGATGGGATCGTGTTCGGCATGGATGTACGTGAGTCCGTCCAGGCGCACCATTTCGCGCATGACTTTCAGGATGGTGTCGCCGTCGGCCATGGTGGAGCCGCGGTTGGTGGTGTACATCTTCACCGAACGGATGCCCTCGGCGGCGAGTTGCTCCAGCTGCCAGGGCACGGTCTCGTCCCAACTGACCACGGAGCCGTGCAGCGCGACGTCGCAGCGGGATTCGGCGGCCAAGCGCTTCTTGTTCAGGACGGCGTCCAGCGGGGATTCCTGGGCGTCACGCGGAATACCAAAGTCGATGATGGTTGTGGTGCCGCCCCACAGGGCTGCGGTGGAGGTGGTGCGGTAGTCATCCAGGGTGCGGAAGCGGCCGGTCACTTGGGCCACGTGGCAATGGCCGTCCACACCGCCCGGGATGACCAACTTGCCCGAAGCGTCGATGATACGCGCGGCCGCGGGGACCGGTTCTGCGGCGTCGATGAGCTGGATGATGCGGCCGCCGTCGACCACGACGTGCGCGGCTTGCCGGCCGAAGCTGTTGACCACGGTGCCGTGGGCGATGACGAGATCGGGAATGGTCACGGTGGTTCCTACCTTCCTGCTGGAACGGCGGTGCCGGCGGCGGACTGGATGGCGGTCAGGGCGGCGTCGAGGTTTTCGGACAGTCCCCGGCGGTGCTTGACGGGCGGCGGCGCAAAAGCGCCTTGGCGGTGGAAGCCGGATTGCAGGGCCACAACCGCTTCGGTCATGCGGATCCCGGCGGAGATTCCGTCCACCACGGGCACGGGGATTTGTCCTTCAAGCTCACGCGCGAGTCCGGCAAGCGGGGCACCTGCCAGGATGACGACGTCGGCGCCGTCCTCGGCGACCGCTAGCCGGCTCAGTGCCAGGAGGGTTTCCTTGAAGTCCTGTTGCACAGTGCCGATGCCGTTGAGGCTCTGGTTGATGGAACGGATCGAGGCAAGACGGCTGCCAAGTCCGAAATGCTCCACGCAGTCCCGGTACCAAGCGGTGATGCGGTCCGAAATGGCGATGATGGAGAAGCGTTGGCCCTGCAGGGCCGCGGCGCAGAGGGCGGCCTCCGTGATCCCGATGACCGGCACGTCGGTCAGTTCCTTGAGCGCAGGCATTCCGGGGTCGCCGAATGCGGCCACGACGACGCCGTCTATGCGGTCCGCAGCCGGATCGCCGCCGCAGTGCTCGGCGATGATTTCGGCGACGGCTCCGGCTGCGATGAGGGATTCGAAGCGGGTCTCGATGTATTCGACGCCATGTCCGGCGGTCCTGACGATCAGCTCGGTGTCGGTCCCCGCCGAGCGGCGGGCTTCGGCGTCGATCAGCGCGGTGACATCCGCGCTGATGTTGGGATTGATGACTAGCAATTTCATGGTCGTTTGCCTTGCAACTTGAGTTCGGTGGCGGGCTCGTTCTGGGGGAACTGCTCGCGGTACTTTCCAATGTGCGACGCCGATTGGGTTGCGGCGCGCTCGGCATCGCCGCTGGCGATGGCGGCGTAGAGATCGCGGTGCTCCTGGATCAGCTCCGGCAGGTCGTGCACGTGGCGGAAGAGCCAGTGCATGCGGCCTTGGAGCGGTTCCAGCGCGGTGCGGAGAAAATCGTTGTTGGCGATGGCCGTGATGGCATCGTGGAATTCGCTATTGGCGCGGTGCGCCTCGAGAATTGAGCCTTTCGCAAGGAAGCGATCGGCCTCATCGAGGAGCCCGGCCAGGTGCTTGAGGTCCTTGTCCGTGGCGCGGGCCGCGGCCAGGCGGCAGGCGAGGACTTCGAGCGACTGGCGGACGTCGAAGAGGTCCTCGACGTCTTTGGGGCTCAACCCCGCCACTTCGGAACCGCGTGAGGCCCGGTCCTGGATGAGGCCTTCCTGCCGCAGCATGCGGAGGGCTTCGCGGATGGGGAGTCGCGAGACGTTGAATTCGGCGGCGAGGTCCCGCTCCACCAGCCGGGTGCCGGGCGCGTAGTGACCCTCGAAGATTCGCGAACGGATGGCGTCCCGCACGGATTCCCGGAGGGGACGGTCCGTGGTGGGGGTTTCTTCTGCAATCAGCATTCTTGCTCCATTCGTGTTCTCTTGGGTCAATGCGCCCGGCAACCCGGAGGCGTCCAGTCGTGCGGCGGTTCAGGACCGCACGGCCGGCCCGGTCAGGCGAGTTAGACCGGAAGCCGCTTGTTGTAGTTCAGGGTCAGGACGGAGACGCCCATGATCACGGCGGATCCTACAAAGTACAGCAGCGCCCAGGTGTAGGAGCCCGTGGCCCCGACAATCAGGCCTACCACAATCGGGGTGACGAACCCTGCGATGTTGCCGCTGAAGTTCATTGCACCGCCGAGGACGCCAGCGTTGGTGCGGCCGCCGAGGATTGACGGGATGGACCAGAAGAGGCCCACCCAGCGGAGGAAGAACAAGACCACTGAGAGGAGCACGACGGCGGTGATCGGGTCTGCGACGACCGTCACGCCAACCAGGCCGCCGACCACCACGACGCTGGAGATGCCCAGCAGGGTACGCATGACCAGGTTGGCCGAGGCGCCAGCTGCGCGCCACTTGTCGGCGATAGCGCCGCCGAGGATCTCGCCGACGAAGCCTGCGCCGAAGATCACGAACGTGGACCAGCCGATGGTGTTCAAGTTGAAGTGCTTGGCCTGGGCGAGGTAGAGCGGGCCCCACGTCAGCAGGCCGTAGAACACGCCGTTGAATCCCAGCCAGCCAAAGCACATGGCCCAGAAAGAGCGGAACTTCAGGTAGGGGAGGAGTGCGCGCTTGCCCTTGACGCCGTCTTTCGTGGCCTCGGCGTCTTCTTCGGCGTGGGAGGACTCGATGTATTCGGCCTCGGCGTCGTTGACGGCCTTGTGGTTGCGGGGATTGTCCCGGACGTACCACCAGACAGCCAGGCCCATGAGGACGGTGGCGGCACCGGCGATGATGAACGAGTAGCGCCAGCTGCCTGTTGAGGCGATGAGCCAGGTGATGAGGATACCGCCCAGGCCGGCTCCGAGCGGGGCGCCTGCGTCAAGGATCGTGGCGCCGCGGCCGCGCTCCTTCTTGTGCATCCAGATGGCGTTGAGCTTGCCGCCGGCCGGCATGACGCCTGCTTCGGCGACGCCGATACCCAAGCGGGCGATGAACATGCTGAGGAAGCCGCCGGCCAGGCCGGATGCTGCCGTTGCGGCACCCCAGCCGATGCACGACGCCGTGACGACCTTACGGGGGCCGAACTTGTCGATGAGCAAGCCGACCGGGATCTGCATGAGGGCATAGGTCCAGAAGAATGCCGAAAGCAGGAGCCCGACGAGCTCCGGTGCGAGGTTGAATTCCTTTTGGATGATGGGCAGTGCCACGGAGATGGAGCCGCGGTCGATGTAGTTGACGGCGACCAGGATCAGCAGCAGGACGAAGAGCCTCCAACGGACACTCGTGCGTCGCTGCACGCCGTCCTTGCCGGCTTTTTCTTCTGCTTTTCCTTCGGCGGCATGCGCTTCTGTTTCGGTGTTTTGGAGAGACACAGTTTCTCCTTCAGGGGGAGTTTGGGGAGCGGGGAAAGTCTTGAATTGTTGAGCTGGGTGCGGGTTGCCGCGGCAGCTGGACTCGCGCCGGCGGCAGCAGTAGCGGCCCGGTCCTCTTTCTGGGAGGAGGGACGCTGCCGGTTCGTTGGGTCCGTTTTGGGATCCCGCTTTGGGATCCCAAAATCAAAATTAGATGTGACCCGGCGCACTGTCAAGAGTTTTGGTATACAACGTGAAGAAACAGAATGTGACCGGGGGCGAAGTCTGGCGGAATATGGGTTCACTCACCCGAGTGGTGCGGGAAATGGGATACCGACACGATTCCTAGGCTTGTCCGGGTGGGGCATGGGATACCGGCGTGTTCGCGTGTTCCTGCCTGCCGACGCGCTCCCGACCCCACGACACGCTGTCTACCTCACGACACGCAACTGGTTATGCGACGAGGAGAAAGTCTGGCGACGCCCGAATACCGGTGTCGATAGGGATTTTCCGGGTCACGAGGCGTTTAGGGTGTCACGAGGCATTTGGGGCGTCGCGAGGCGGGCAGGGTCGGGGAGGGCTTAGCTCGGGTTGAGGTCGGTGAGGAGGGTGGCTTGTTATTGAAACGCGGGTGCGCAGATGGGATACCGGAGGCGTGGAGGGGTTCACTCGCACCCGTTGCGCCTTCCTCGAGGTAGGCGTCGGACCTACGATGATCCCGACGGTCGGAGGATCCCCGTCCGGTTCAGGGCACTTGCTCGATTCGCCTTTCGGGGTCTGCCGGCCGGCGGAGGTCGACAAGGGGGACGATGCCATATCGGCTGGGGTGGTGTTTCACGTGGACAAGGCGCGTGTTAAGGGCCGGTCCCGCACGCAACGCGCAACTCGCGCTCATCCACGAACCCGGAAAACTTTGAAGGGTGGCGGCCCAAACAAAAAGGGGGGCCGGGCCCACAAGCCCCTGGGTACGCCGCCCCAACAGGGATAATCACTGCCAACCGCATCCGAATTTGTGTGTCACGTTGCTGTCACAAACTATTTGGCCCTGTCAAAAGGTTTGTGTGAGGATTTTCAGGCGCCGCATACAAGCGCAAATGCACGACTCACTTCTGGATAATTGGGCATCCTCTCGTGAAAATAGCGCGTATACCTTCGGCGGAAACGGCCAAGGCTGGCTCCGCGTGTTTGCACCATGCCGACTCGGAACGGGTCAGCAATTGACTTTTCAAGCAAATAGGCCAGAGTCATCCCGACACAGGGCCGGCATTCTGGCGTCCGTAGCGAGCCTCTCGCTCCTTCAAATCGGTAACGCCGTCGCGGTCGGGTTGATTAGCTCGATGGGCGCCGCGAGTGCGACGGTTTTGCGAATCGGGATTGCCGCGATCCTGACTCTTCCAGTGATTTTCATGATGAAATCATCGAGTCGAGCGCCGGTCCGATTCATCCTCAAGTACGGGTTGGTGCTGGGGCTGATGCAGGTCACCTTCTACCGGGCGATATCCACCATTGATCTATCCCTGGCCGTCTCCATAGAGTTCACACTGCCTCTCGTTATCGGATGCATCCGGTCCCGCAACACCACGGCCCGGGTTGCTGCGGGGCTGGCGGTTGCCGGGCTCTTCATGATTCCGACCTATGGCGCGACGACTGCACTCGAAGGTCTGTTCTTTGCTGCGGCAACGGGACTGCTACTGACCGCATACATCCATGTCGGGACTTCCATTCCGCAGGCCAACCACCCGATGCTCACTCTTAGTAAGGGGCTATGGGTTGCCCTACCCATTGCGCTGGCTGCCTTCATGGTGAACGCTCCGCCCGCTGTTCTATTCACTCCTGAATTGGCGCTCCATGCGCTCATTGTTTCCATATTGACCTTGCTGGCTCCGTTTGCGCTGGAGCTATTTGCAATGAAACGCCTTCGAGCTTTGGTATTCGCGCTCGTCGCTGCCCTTGACCCTGCGTTGGCTTCCACCGTAGGTGCCGTGGTTCTACATCAAAGCCTGGACTTTCGGCAGATGGCAGGTATCGCGATTCTCACGGTCTGCGCCGGCGTTGCCGTTTTTGCTGAATCATCAACTTCACAAAAGAAGGTCAGTGTGCAATGAAGACAGCACCCGCCATGGATATTGATCGACTTCTGGACGGCTTGGATTTGTCGGTTGAGGTTACCGGCGACACGCAAGCCCTGATCTCATGCGGATATTTCGATGCACCAACCGGGATCGATGATTTTTCGCGGAGTTCGATGATGGCAGGGCTCAGCCTTGGCACAGTCTTGGACGGCGCCAACACCGCGAACCTCACGGAATCGAAAAGGCCCGCCGCAGCATCTCTAGAGTGCTGAATTGCCGCCCGGGTGAGCTCTTCTTCACCTCCGGGGCGACGGAGTCCAACAACTGGGCAACCGCAACTGCAGCTGGGTCCAGCAGCAACCACATCATTACCTCTGTCATCGAGCACAAATCCGTCCTGGATGCCTGCCTCGCCTTTCAAAAGCGGGGCGGTGAAGTCACCTTTCTGCCCGTGGACGCACAAGGGATCGTCTCACCCAATGACATTGCCGACGCGATCAGGCCCAACACCAGCCTCGTGTCGATAATGCTGGCTAATAACGAGATCGGCACCATACAACCGGTCACGGACATCGCCGCCATCACTCGTGAGGCAGGGGTTCGGTTTCACTGCGACGCCACGCAAGCCATCGGCTATCTCGCTCCGGACTTCAAATCCCTGGGCCCAAACCTGATCAGCTTCTCAGGGCACAAAATTTACGGGCCCAAAGGCATCGGAGCCCTCTACATCGACAAGGAAACCCAGACGCTGCATGGGGGGTTCGAAAACATGTTGTTCGGCGGCGGCCAAGAGGGAGGGCGCCGGCCTGGGACGCAAAACATCACCGGCATCGTCGGATTCGCGGAAGCAATAAAAATTTCCAACGAGATCTCCGCCAGCGAAAAGCAAAGAGTTCTCGACCTGAGAAGCAGATTCTGGAACCAGTTGTCCAAGCGCATCCAAACGGTCACCGCCAACTCGCCGCTCGATGACGCTCTTCCGAATTGCCTGAATTTCAGGATTCCGGACATCGATTCGGTGGACCTGCTATCAGCCCTACCGAAAATAGCCATGTCGACTGGGTCCGCCTGCAACAGCAGCGACCAGAATCCCTCACATGTTCTCATGGCCATTGGCCTTGACGGCGCCATGGCCAGGTCCAGTATTCGCGTAGGATTCGGGCGCTTCACTACCACGGAGGAAATCGACGAGGCAGCAGGCATGATTGCGAAGGCTGTTCAGCGGCTCCAAAGTTCGTAGGCGCGAGCGTACTCAAGGCCGACACCGTCAAGATCTAGGAAGACGAGGCCGAGGACCGGGAACCTACCTCAGAGATCTGACAGTGGATATTAGCAGGCCGCACGCTAGGTCTGCCGGGTATTGCATGGGATACCGACGCAATTCCTAGGTCTGCCGGGTATTGCATGGGATACCGGGCAACCCGGCGCTGGGGCGTTGCTATGGCGACACGCAAATGGCCTGCCGACGCGCTTCCTACCTCGCGATGCGCAGCTGGCTACGCGACGCGGAAAATACCCTGCGACGCTGGAATACCGGTATCGCAGGGTATTTTCCGCGTCGCAGGGCAGCCGGGATCGGGGAGGGCTTAGCTCGGGTTGAGGTCGGCGAGAGCCGTCAGCACCCGCTCGGGATGTTCCGCGATGCGATTCAGGATGTACAACCACCATTCGCCACCGAAGATGACGTATTCACGGGTCCTGTACCCGGCCCTGTGGAGCCGGTCGAGAAGGTCGGTCCCGAGTCCGAGGAGCATCTCGAATTCGATCGCGTCTGTCTTCAGTGCCTCGCCGTGCCTGGAGATGAGCGTGTTGACGAGCTCGTCGTCGTGGGTTGCGAGGGACAGGGAGTGGCCCGAGCGGATGAGCTGGCTCGCGAGGTCGAGGTAGGCAGCCGTCAGTTCGGCGCTGTTGCGAGGGTAGGCGACGGACTCGGGCTCGAGGAACGCGCCTTTGACCAAGCGAACGGTACCCGGGTGGCGAAGGACCCGCTCGAGGTCTCCGGGGGTGCGGTGCAGGCGGGCTTGGAGCGTGATGCCGACGCGGGGGATCTCTGCTGCGAGCTCGTCGTACAGGTCGAGGACCAAATCGGTCCGGTCGGAGCCTTCGGCCGAGATCATCAGTCCCGTTCCGTACGGTTCAGTTATCGCGGCGAGCTGGCGTACATGGTTGAGGACCAGATCGCGGTCCACGAGTGCGCCGAGGTGGGAGAGGTCGAAAGAGATGGTGCCCGGCAGGCCGGACTTCCCGAGGGCAACGCCCAGCTCAAGGAAGACCCCGGCTTCCGAGCGTGCGAGCTCGGCGTTGCGCACGCTCTCGCCGGCATACTCGATGCTGGCGGCATGCCCGCGCGCCACCGCCGCTGCGGCTACCTCGATGGCATCGGCGGTGGTGTCCCCGGCTGAGTATCGCCTTGCCACGCGCGAAGCCATTGTTGCCAAGGCTGGCGTGGACATGACGCGTTGCTTCAGGTCTTCATCCAAAGCCCACGCCCGGAGGGTATCGGCAGCACGCTCGAGATCAATCTTGGTAGTCACCCGCCAAACTGTACCGGCGGAGTTTGTGGACGCCGGCGTCGGGTTCATGATGTGAAATCCGGATCGGCCCTCCGCCCTCGCTACTCCTCCGGGAAACACCACACGGAGATGCGTGCGCCGTCCGGATCCGGGGTGACGCGGAGCCGGAGTTCGCGGCCCATCAGGGCTTCATGCGCGTCCTCGCTTGCCAGCTGGTCCGCGAGTTTGCTGATGGCAACGGCCATCGCCCGGCCCCAGTGCTGAGGCTCCCGGCTCGTGGCCACCGCCTCGGCGCTGGGCTGGCCGGGAACGGACACCCCTGCGGAATCCATCTCCCTCATGTCCATGGCGCTCATCCTGCCACCACCTTCCAGTTGTCGGCCGGTCTAGTCCCGGTCCTTGGCGTCGGCGCTCCGGGTGTGCGCCAGGATTTCCGCCAGCTCGGCAAGCCGATGTGCGCGTGCCGATTCCGCCGGCGTGAACGGTTCGTCCGGTCGGGAGAACAGGAGCGGCCCGTGCCATGCGGTCGGAATCTTGAGGAGGGTTGTGGAGGGCCCGACGGCGGCGCCTGCCTCGGCGGCCGGCCCTTCGGGTTCAGGGGTGACGATTTTCGCCGACAGCAGTTCTGCTACCGCCAGCGGTAATTCGTCCGGGTTGTCGGCGATCCGGGCAGCCAGGCTCAGGGCCTTTGTCTGGCCGTCCGCCATGGCGAGTGCAGTGGTAGGCCACACGTGCGAATCCCGGCCACCGCCGTCGTCGAGCGCTGTCAGTAGCTCATGCTCGCCGAGGTGGCCCGGGGCAGACACCACGAATTCGTCCATGACGGCTCCATCCATGGGGTGGACATGGATGCTGAGGATGTTGATGTTCGTCCGGGCGAGCGAGTGGGTCATGCGTTGGAGGGAGCCTGGCTGGTCGCGGAGCACAGTCCTCGCCCGCCAAAGCGCCGGGGCCGAATGGAGCTTCCTGCGGTGGCGGAGGGCAGGTGCGTGGATCCAGCGCCGCAGGATCCTGGCCGCGGAGGGCTCGGCAACCCAAATCACCAGGACCGTTGCGGTCACGGTCAGGAGGAGCACCTTGGCCAGGTAAGGCAGTTGCGTTTCAACCACAATGGCGTGGACAAGAAGTTCAATGGGAAGCATCACCGCGATTTGGGCCACGGTGACCCTTGCCTTCGGAGCCTCGGGCATCTGCCCGCACACTTCGCAGGAGAGCTCAGCGGTAACGGAAGACCTCTTCTTCGGCTTCATGGCACTATCGTGCCCGAACCCTGTTTCAGGCGGATTGCGCCTGCGTCACGATCTGGGGCGGTATTCATGGGGCCAGTTCGGCGCCGACCGGACGCGCCGAACTGGCCGTGATTCACGAAACCTAGCGGGCGTTCTCGTTGCTCTTGTTGGCAGCGGCGAGCTCGGTCAGGAGGTCGCGGATTTCAACAAGCAGGGCGGTATCAGCCGGCAGTGGCTCGTCCTCGGGCTCTTCGATGGAGGCGCGGCGCTTGGTCAGTTCGTTGATCTTGTTCATGGGCGCAACGAAGATGAAGTACACCACGGCGGCCGTGATCAGGAAAGTTACGAACGCGGTGATGACGGCGCCGAAGTTGACGAAGGTCTTCGCGTTGTCGGGCCAAATCGCGAAGCCGAGCCCCTGGGCGTTGACTCCGCCGGCGGCGGCGATGACCGGGTTGATGATGTTGGTGGTGAACGCTGCGACCAGGGCTGTGAACGCGGTGCCGATGACGACGGCGATGGACAACTCGATGATGTTGCCGCGAAGAACGAAGTCCTTGAAACCTTTGAGCATGGATTGACCTCCGGTGAATGGGTACAGGTGATGTGGCCGGAATCGCCCCGGCCCGGCTGGTAACAACCGACATGAGACTATCAATCGAAGACGTGCCGCCGTCTTACTTCGCTTCACGACCTACCATTCAACGGAAGGCGGTCCGGCTGCCTGGAGCCTCCCGGCGTAAGCTCGTAGCGGATGCCAGTGCCGCCGTCGTGGGCCCACGCCGCCAGGGTTCCCTGGCCGAGCTTGCGAGGCGAGGGTGGCGGTGGGGATTAGTTGAGCAGTTCGGCGCTCAAGAGAAGCAAAGAGGCAGGCAAGCCATTGAACGCCCTGGCAGAGATGTTCAGGATCGGTCCTGGCAACAAGGACCATCACCCGGCTGTGCGCTGCGCGGTGGGCGTCTTCCTGCCGTTGATCACCCTCGTGTTGTTCGGACGGCTGGACCTTGTGGTCTTCGCCAGCTTTGCGGCGTTCACGAATATCTACGGCCGTAACGAGCCCCACAGCCACCGTTTTCGAAGCCAGCTCCGTGCCGGTTCGTTGCTCCTCGGCATCATCCTGCTTGCCACCCTGACCGCCCGGGTTGGCCAGGGCTCGGACGCGTACCTGTGGATCCTCACGCTAGGCACCACATTGGTTGCCGCATTTTGCTCCGTGGTGACCGCGCTGTGGAGGCTTCGCCCGGCAGGTTCGCTCTTCCATATTTTCGCTTTCGCCGCGATCGCCTCCGTTCCCCAGCAGCCCCCGCTCTGGGAAGGGATGTTGGCGGCGGTTTTGACTGCCGTGTTGGCGTTGCTGATCGGAATGTCGGCGCGGGTAGTCCCGAGCCACCGGACACCATGGAAGCGACCGGCTGCGGACCGGTTGCTGCCCCAGGAAATCCGGGCAGCTTGGCTGGAAGGCCTGGGCTACTTCCTGGCTGCCGGGCTAGCCGGAACGCTTGCTACTTTGGTTGGGCAGTGGCTCGGATTCGGACACGGCTATTGGGCCATGGTGGCGGCAGTAGTTCCCCTGGTTGGGCGCAGTACCCGGCATCGGGTGCAACGGGGAATCCAGAGGATCGTGGGGACATTGCTCGGTTTGCTGGTGTTGGCCGGAATCCTCTGGCTCGGTCCGGCGCCATGGCAGATGGTGTTGGTGATTGCCGCATGCCAGTTCGGAGCAGAGCTCTTCATTACGCGCCAATATCTCGTGGCGCAGATATTCGTCACACCGCTCGCGCTCATTTCCACTTTGCTGGTTGCCAACGTTCCGCCCGCGCTCCTGCTGCGGGACCGCATTGTGGAGACCGTGATCGGGGCCGCCGTCGGCGTCGCGGTGGTATTGGCGCCTGCGGCATGGTCCCGGGTCAGGGAACTCACTTCCGGCTAGGCGTTTCCCAATTGGCGACCGTGTGGGACCTTATGTAAAGGGACTTATTGTTTCCACATGCCCCAATCAGCATATTCACCGGGAGAACGCGCCATGCTTCCTGCAGATAACACTTTGACCACCATCGACCGAATCCAGAACCTGATCCTGGAGAGTGCCGACTTCGAGGAATTCCTCAACGAGCTGGCGCGGTTTTCTGCCCACCAGATGGCGGGCGACGGCGATGACGCGCTCTGTGGGATCACGCTGCTGCGCGAGCGGAAGGCACTCACGATTGGTTGGAGCAGTGATGCGGCCCGCGAAGTGGACGAGATCCAGTATTCCTTGGCCCAGGGGCCATGTTTGACGGCTGCCGAAGAGGAAAGGGAAGTCCACGTCCCGGATCTTCTTGAAGAGAACCGCTGGGGTCCCGACTATGCGAGTGCCGTTGCGTCGCACGGACTGAGGTCGGTGTTGTCGTTGCCCTTCAATCTGGAGGGAGAGGCCAAAGCAGCGCTCAACCTGTACTCCGAGGCCCCGTACAAGTTCGACGAACGGGCTGCTGATCGGGCCCGCGGATATACCCGTGAGGTGTCGCAGGCCTTGCGTCTCGCTATCAGGTTCGCCCTCCATGCAGACAGCGCAAAGAATCTCCGGGCGGCCATGGAGTCCCGCACAGTGATCGATATCGCCGTTGGAATTGTCATGGCACAAAGCCGCTGCAGCCAGGAGGACGCTGTCCGGATCCTCACGGAGGCCTCGAGCAATCGCAACGTGAAATTGCGCGATATCGCCACGTCCTTGGTGGACTCCGTTGACGCAGCGGGCACCCTGACCCACTTCGAAGAGCCCGCCCAGGAGCCGGGCCGCAGCCGGGCCGGGTGAGGCGGGCCCGCTCGTCGGTCGACTCGCGGGGTGTACAACGAGGGTTCCGGAGGATAGGCTTCTTGAGGTTGAGCCGTCGGCCATAGACGCCTCTTTTGGAGTACCTATGGACCGTAGATTGCACGCCCTTGTAAAGTTTGATGTTTCCACCGACGCTGTCGAGATCGACGTGCGGGGGAGCCTGAATCAGGACTCCCGCTCCGCGCTGGTTCACATTGTTCGCCGGATTCGCCGAATGGGCATCACCTCCCACATCAGAGTCGGCTTTTCGCACGCCGCGATTGTCGAATCGCAGGCACTAGCGGGACTCCGCAACGACCTCAATGCGATCGACGGCGGAGCCACCGAAGTTGGCCTGCCCACCGGATCCGGCGTTTCCCTGGAATTCACGGACAAGCCTGCCAGTCCCGGTTTCGGGGCCGCGGCGGGAACGAAATCGATTGAAATCACCGGCGAATTCGCAGCCTCAATCGACGCGGCGGGACTCCAACCGCTGGACAAATGCTCCGATGAAGAACTTCTTGCTGCCAGCGATTTCGCGTTTGGCCTGCTGGACCAGCCCGGTACATCCGCCTCGCCGGTAGTGCTGGCGCACTACGACGCGATCGGCTTGGAGATTTCGCGCCGGGAAACCAAGCATGCCCCTGCGGATCCCGCTGAACCGCAGTAAACTTGAGCCCACCATTGAATGGAATCCGTGGGAAATGGGGAAAGCGCAGTGGCCAACTCGGCATCCGGTGATTCCGTCGTGGACCGCATCGTCCGGATCATCGAAGCATTCCCCGAAGGATCCACGTCACTGCGGCTTTCCGAACTCGCGGAGACTGCCGGCTTGCCGCTCACGAGTGCCCATCGCCTGGTCCGGCAGCTCGCCGACCACGGTCTCCTGGATCTGGCTGCCGGCGGAGATGTCCGCCTGGGCCTGCGGTTATGGGAACTCGTCAACCGGAATTCACCCACCTTGGCCCTCCGGCAAGCGGCCCTGCCGTTCATGGAGGATATCCAGCAGGTCCTGAACCAGAACGTGAACCTTGCCGTGCTCGATGGTTGGGAAGCGTTGTTCGTGGAGCGGCTGTCCCGCCGGGGATCCGTGGCCAACCGTGCCCGCGTTGCCGGCCGGATGCCCGTTCACATTTCTTCGGCCGGGCTGGCGTTAATGGCCAGCCAGCCGCGGGAAAAGCAGGCCGATTACCTCAAACAGTTCAGCGACCCAGCTGGAAAGGTGACGGCCGACGTCGTCCGTCACCTTTTGGCTGAAACCGCCCAGCAGGGGTACGCGCAGCTCGCGGGCGTCGTGGATCCGGACACTTGGGGAATCGCGGTGCCGGTCGCGGACGGCAAGCGGCGCACGGTGGCGGCGCTCGGCGTCGTGGTTCCCCTCGCCGAAATGCGCCTGCAGGCGTTGGTGCCGGCGCTGCAGACGGCGGCGCGCGGAATCGGGCGCCAGCTCGGGGAGCAGCGGAACACTTAAGGGTTTTCCGTTGAACGGAATTCGTCTAACGCCGACGATGCGGCGGGGGTCACACTGATCAGCAGAACCACCGCGGCCCTTAGGCGCGGTTCCGCAATGAAGCGAGGAACACCATGGCACGCAAGATCATCACCACCCAAGTGGCCATCATGGGCGCCGGCCCGGCCGGCCTCATGCTTTCCCACCTGCTGGCAAAATCGGGGATCGAATCCACCGTCATCGAGGTCCGCAGCCATCAGGAGATCGCCGAAACGGTCCGTGCGGGCATCCTGGAACACGGCTCCGTGAACCTGCTCGTGGACAGCGGGGTTTCGGACCGCGTGCTGCGCGACGGCGACAGGCATGACGGGATCGAACTGCGCTTCAACGGCGAAAGCCACCGGATCGATTTCAAAGAGCTCGTGGGGGAATCGGTCTGGCTGTACCCGCAGACGGACGTCTTCCTCGACCTTGCAGCACGGCGCAAGGACGACGGCGGCGACGTCCGGTACAGCGTCACGGACACCACCGTCCATGACCTCGAAGGCAAGCCGAAAGTCTGGTACACCGACGCCGAGGGCCAGGAATTCGAGATCCAGGCGGACTTCCTGGTGGGCGCCGACGGTTCCCGCAGCCACTGCCGCTTCCAGATCCCCGAGGCCAACCGGAAATGGTACTTCCACGAATACCCCTTCGCCTGGTTCGGCATCCTCGCCCAGGCCCCGCGCAGCTCGGACGAACTGATCTACGCCAACTCCGCGAACGGCTTCGCCCTGATCAGCCAGCGCACCGAGAACGTGCAGCGCATGTACTTCCAGTGCGACCCCAAAGAAAACGTGACCGACTGGGACGACGAGCGCATCTGGTCCGAATTCCGCAAACGCGTCAACGGGAACGGCTTTGAGCTCAAGGAGGGCCCGGTCCTGGAGAAGATGGTCCTGCCGTTCCGCAGCTTCGTCCACACTCCGATGCGCCACGGGAACCTGTTCCTGGCCGGCGACGCCGCACACACCGTCCCCCCGACCGGTGCCAAGGGCCTCAATTTGGCCCTGCACGACGTCAAAGTGCTCTTCGAAGGCCTGGAGTCCTTCTACTCGAACGGTTCCAACGGCCTGCTCGAGTCCTACAGCGACCGCGCCCTGGAACGCGTCTGGAAAGCCCAGCACTTCTCCTACTGGATGACGTCCATGCTGCACACCGCTCCTGGATCGGACGACTTCGGACGCGCGCGCCAGCTCGGCGAGCTCCACTCCGTGGTCTCGTCCCGGCACGCCCGTGCCTACCTTGCGGAGTCGTACACGGGGTGGCCGACGGGGAAGTAGCCGGCGACGCGCGGCTGGCTACTCGCGCGTCGTCACGTACCGGATGCCCCAGCTGGGCTCCCAGGCCTCCCCGGGTTCCAGCCAGCGCAGGCCTTCGCCACTGTTGAAGGCATCGGCGGGCGCAGTCATCGGTTCAACCGCGACGGCGGTCACCATACCGCCGTCGGTGGCGAAGTCCGTGGTAGTGAAGGCCTGGACGTAGCCGAAGGAGGCATCCATGAACATTTGGACTTGGCTGCCGTCGGGCGCTTCGAGGTAGTGCACCGAGCTTCCGTCGTCCTCGCGGTGGACATCGCTCCAGGCGTCATCGAGGTCAACTGAACCAACCAGCTGGCCTGTGCGGAAGTCGTTCGTGGTTCCGGCGACGTCCGTGGTGATTCCGCTGGGGTTCAGGCGTTCGTCCACCTCGATGTGGGTAGCGGCGTTGATATAGAGCGTGAGTTCGTCCGTCGGCACGCTGCCCAGCCGGAGGAAAGGATGGGCGCCGAGCGCGACGGGCGCGGACCGGTGGCCCGTGTTTTCCAGGCGGTGGGTGACAAGCAGCCCGTCCTCCACGAGTTGATAACGGACCGACGTCGACAGCTCGAAGGGGTACCCAGCTTGCGGCGAGATGCCGGCGTCGAGCGTAATGCTGTCAGCGGTCCGGGCACTGACCCCGTATGGAGTGTGCGTCAGCAATCCATGCAAAGCATTGCCGTTGTCCGGTTCGGTGATATCGAGTTGTTGGGTGACGCCGTCGTCGCTCCATGTGCCGCCAGCCACCCGGTTGGGCCACGGGACCAGGACCCAGCCCGAGCACCATGGCGGTTGGGCATCGGCGGGATAGTCCTGGACCAGGGCCACGCCGTCGACGGCGAGCTCCCGCAGGCTGGCGGCGATTTCCGTGACGACGGCGCGCTGGATGCGGCCGCCGATGCTGGCCGTGAGTTCGAAATGTTCGCCCATGGGCGAATTGTCAGTAGACATAGTCGACCTTGCTAAGAGGAAGCGTAGCTAAGGCGCCGGCCGGATCCGCGAGGAACTGTGCGAAGGCCAGTTCCGCGGCTCCGATCATCATGAGATCCGAGCCGAGGGCGGCCCGGTAGATCTTTACCTGGCCAGCCGGTCCGTCCATCGCCTGGGATCGCAGCGAGCTGTCCAATGTCCCGGGAGACAGGGCGTGCAAGACGCCGAGGAAGCCATCCAGGACGATCGCTTCAGGGTTGAAAATGTTCACCGCATTCCGCAAGGCGATGCCAAGATACTCAAGCTGGCGTGCCACTTCGGCGCCCACCGCTTCGCTGCTGTTCCGGCGAAGCGCTTGCTCGAGTTCACCCGCATCCCCACCGCCGATCCCGGCCAGTTCAAAAAGCGAGGACTGCGAGACTTCGGTCTCGAGGCAGCCTGCGGCCCCGCAATGGCAAGGTTTGCCGGTCGAGCGGACAAAGGTATGTCCAAGTTCCCCGGCGTAGCCGGATGTCCCGCGAAGCAATTCCCCGTCAGCGATGATTCCGCCGCCGATGCCGCTGGCGCCACCGTTGAGGAAGATCAGGTTCCTTTGGCCCGCGCCGGCGCCGAAAAGGAGTTCACCCTCGGCGCCGAGCGATGCGTCGTTGGCCGCGTGGCAGGGGTATCCGGTAGCTTCGCCGAGCATTCGGGCTATGGGTTCATCGCGCCAGCCCAGATGCGGGGCGTGCCGGACCACGCCGTCGCCGCGGTTGACGAGCCCGGGCACTGCGATGCCCACGCCCATGACCTGGTACGACGTGTCGAGCTCCGACCGCATTCCCTCGATGACGGCCGCCGCGATGTTCACGGCTTCTTTGGCCGTCGGGATCCGCTCGGTGTCGAAACGGATCTTCTTCTGGACCTTCCCCCCGAGGCCCACAAGACCGATGGTGACAGCATCGATCTCCGGGTTGACCGCAAGGGCAGCTATGGACGGCCGGGGATGGACGATCGGGCTGGGCCTGCCCACCTGCGCTTCGCCGGAGGGCGCCGTCTCATACACCACTTCCAAGTTCACGAGTTGCCCTATCAACGCCCCTACCGTGGACCGGTTCAGGCCCGTCCGCTTGGTCAGCTGGGCACGGCTGAGTACACCGTTGTGGTGGACAAGGGAGGTCAGCAGCGCCAGGTTGTTTCGCCGTGACGGATCGGGCTCGCTGGCGGTGACGGGATTTCGGGTGGGGGAGGGCATCATCGCGACAATATCAGCTCCCAAACACCGTTCGGTCCAGGAAGTCGTTGCGGAACTTTCCGGACGGATCGAGGCGTTCAGCCAGGGCGATGAAGTCGTTGAAGCGAGGGTACAAGGGCGCGACGGCGGCAGCACCGGCGTCGAACAGCTTGCCCCAGTGCGGCCTCGCCGCGAACGGAGCCAGTTCCGCCTCAAGCAGCGGCAGGATGGCTTCGACGGCCGGCTGGTCCTGGCGCCACGTGAAGTGCAAGCCGATGCCGTCGCGGCCGTAGTTGGCGCTCAGCCAGAGCTGGTCGGCGGCCACCGTGCGGATTTCGCCAACCAGCAGCAGGGGAGTCACGACGTGGGAGAGCCGGCGCATGGTGCGGAGGGCGTCCACGGCGTGTTCACGGGGGATGAGGTACTCGCTCTGCAACTCGTCGCCTTGGCTCGGTGTGAATTCCATCCTGAAATGGGCCAGCCGGTCGGACCACGGCCCGGCCATGCCGAGCTGCTGCGTGCAGTTGCTGCCTGACACGCCGGGAAGGGGGTGCCGGGCTTCTGTTGCCGGGGTGCCGCCGAAGAAATCCGACGTTTCCACGGCCGCATCGCCGCCGCGCCTCTTGAGCCACGCCTGGCCCACGGTGTCTTCGCTCCAATCGGTGAACAGGCTGACGCTATACGCGGAGGAGGTTATCTGGTCGAAGTTTTCCAGGACGAGGTCCCAGTTGAGGTTTTCGAACACGCTCTGGGCGGCGTCGAAGGTTGGCTGGATGTCCAGGGTCAATTTGGTGACGATGCCGAGTGCGCCGAGTCCCACCACCATTCCGTCGAAATCCTTGTCGCCGCGGCCTACGCTGAGAATGCTGCCGTCCGCCGTGACCAGCTCAAGGCCCGCGACGGCGCTGGCAAGGTTGCCGTTGGCATCACCGGAGCCGTGCGTGGCGGTGGAGACAGCTCCTGCCACCGAAATGTGGGGGAGCGAGGCGAGGTTGTGAAGGGCGAAGCCTTGGCGCTGGAGTTCTGCCGCCAGGGTCCCGTACCGCGTGCCACCGCTCACGGTGACGGTCATGTTCGCCGCATCCACGCTGATGCCCGGATCCAGCTGGTCCAGCACCACGAGGGTACCGGCCGTGTCCGCGATGGAGTTGAAGGAATGCCTGGAGCCAAGCGCACGGACCTTCTGGGCGCCTGCCACGAGACCTTGCAGTTCCTCCGCGCTGGCGGGATGGGCGAGTTGCGGTGCCTGGTAGCTGTAGTTTCCTGCCCAGTTGCGTTCCGCCACCAGCTGATCAGTCACGGTTGAATCCTTCGTTCGAGGGCTCGACGGCCTTATTTGATGTCCACAACAACATAACGGCTGAATGGCCCATGCGCCAGGTCTTTTCCTGACTTTTCCTTGAGGGGATGAAAAAAACTTTGTTGGCTTCACGTGGTTGACATCACAGGAATTCATAATATGTTGGATAGCGAAACAAACCCCTTTCGACTACCCGGAGCACTCAATGACGATTCAGCCCACCCGTGAAGACAAGTTCTCGTTCGGTCTTTGGACCGTCGGTTGGGAGGCGCAGGACCAGTTCGGTTCGGCCACCCGCCCTCCCCTGGACACCGTGGAAGCCGTCAACCGACTCAGCGACCTTGGCGCCTACGGCATCACTTTCCACGACAACGACCTGTTCCCCTTCGGCTGCTCGGCTGCCGATCGCCAACGCGAAATCGACCGCTTGCAGGGTGCGCTCAAAGCCACGGGGATGATCGTTCCCATGGTCACCACCAACCTGTTCAGCCACCCCGTCTTCAAGGACGGCGGTTTCACGAGCAACGATCGCGGCGTCCGCCGCTTTGCCCTGCGCAAGGTGCTGGACAACATCGATCTCGCCGCAGAACTCGGCGCCGAAACGTTCGTCATGTGGGGCGGCCGTGAAGGCAGCGAATACGACGCCGCCAAGGACATCCGTGGCGCGCTCGAGCGTTACCGCGAGGCCGTGAACCTGTTGGGCGACTACGTCACGGACAAGGGGTACAACATCCGCTTCGCGATTGAACCGAAGCCGAACGAACCCCGCGGCGACATCCTGCTCCCCACCCTGGGCCACGCCCTAGCCTTCATCGAAACCCTGGAACGCCCGGAGCTCGTGGGCATCAACCCCGAGACCGGCCACGAGCAGATGGCGGGCCTGAACTTCACGCACGGCATCGCCCAGGCCCTGTACCAGGGCAAGCTCTTCCACATCGACCTCAACGGCCAGCGCAGCATCAAGTTCGACCAGGACCTGGTGTTCGGCCACGGTGACCTGCAGAACGCTTTCTCCTTGGTGGACTTGCTCGAAAACGGCGGTCCCGACGGCGGCCCCGCCTACAACGGTCCGCGCCACTTCGACTACAAGCCCAGCCGCACCGAGGACATCGACGGCGTGTGGGACTCTGCGGCCGCGAACATGCAGACCTACCTGCTGCTCAAGGAGCGCGCCAAGGCATTCCGCGCCGACCCCGAGGTCCAGGAGGCCCTCCAGGCGTCCCGCGTGGCAGAAATCAACGAACCTACCCTGAACCCGGGCGAAGGTTACGAGCAGTTGCGTGCGGACAAGTCCGCTTACGAGGACTTCGACGCCGATGCCTACTTCGGCGGCAAGGGCTTTGGGTTCGTGAAGCTCCAGCAGCTCTTCATCGAGCACCTCCTCGGAGCGCGCTGACCTCATGACACTGGTTGCCGGGGTTGATTCCTCTACCCAAAGCTGCAAAGTGGTGGTCTTGGACGCGGAAAGCGGTGCGCTCGTGCGTGCGGGCCGCGCGAGCCACCCGGAGGGAACGGAAGTCCATCCGGACGAGTGGTGGCGGGCGCTGTCCGAAGCGTTCGGCGACGCCGGCGGCCTGGCCGATGTCAGCGCACTGTCCGTAGGGGGCCAGCAGCACGGGATGGTGCTGCTGGACCTCGAGGGCAATGTGGTGCGGCCGGCGCTGCTGTGGAATGACACTCGCTCGGCCGGCTCGGCGGAAGATCTCACCGCCGAAGTGGGGGCGGAGGACTTCGCCCGGCGGACCGGCCTGGTTCCGGTGGCTTCGTTCACGATCACGAAAATCCGCTGGATTAGGGACCACGAACCCGAAAGCATGGCTCGGGTGGCCGCCGTCGCGCTCCCCCACGACTGGCTCACGTGGCGTCTCCGCGGTTACGGTCCGGCGGGCTCCAGCCCGCTGGGGCCGGACCTGGACGAACTCACCACTGACCGTTCGGACGCCAGCGGCACCGGCTATTGGAGCCCGCTGACCGGACGCTACGATCTGGATTTGTTCAAACTGGCGTTCGGCCAGGACGCCCGGGAAGCCTCGGGCGGGACGACGACGGCGGCGCCCGGCGTCGTCGTTCTTCCCCGGGTGCTAGGTCCGGGCGAAACCGCGGGCCGCGTGCACCCGGCGTGTTTCGGGGGCCGTGGCGCAAGCGAAGCGTTGGGCGGCGGGATCCTGCTCGGCGTCGGGGCGGGGGACAATGCCGCCGCCGCGCTTGGGCTCGGAGCCAAACCCGGCGACGTCGTCGTGTCCGTGGGCACCAGCGGCACCGTGTTCGCCGTCGACTCTTCACCCGGACATGATGCGAGCGGGACCGTGGCGGGCTTCGCCGATGCGAGCGGCGAGTATTTGCCCATCGCAGTGACCTTGAACGCCGCCCGCGTGCTCAGCTCGGTAGCCGCAGTGCTCGGCGTCGACTTCGACGGGCTGTCCAGGCTCGCCCTTGAAGCTGAGCCTGGCTCGGGAGGCGTGGTGCTGGTGCCGTATTTCGAAGGGGAACGGACTCCCAATCTGCCTCACGCGAAGGCCAGCTTCCACGGCCTCAGCATCGCCTCCACCACCCGGCCGAATATCGCCCGGGCCGCCATCGAAGGCATGCTGTGTGGACTCGCCGGAGGCCTGGACGCGCTGCGTGACCAGGGTGTCCGTGCGGAACGGTTGCAGTTGATCGGGGGCGCGGTAAAGAATCCTGCCGTGCAACGGATAGCGGCTCAGGTATTCGACCTGCCTGTCGTGATTCCGAGCCCGGGCGAATACGTTGCCCGCGGTTCAGCCGTGCAGGCGGCGTGGGCGCTCGCAGGCTACCGCCCGGATTGGCCCGTGGCCCTCGACGCCACACCCGAGCCGGATTTCCGGGATTCGATCGGGCAGAACTACAGGAAGGTCAGTGCCCGCGTTGACGCCGCCAACTGAATCGCTGCTCGTCAGGACACCGCTTCTTGATTCCCTGAACCAGGATCCGGTGCCCGCATCGGGCAGTCCCGTCCGGTGGGGAGTCATTTCCGCCGGACGGATCGCCTCCACGGTCGTCAGCGATCTCGCGCTCCTTCCCGACGCCGTTTTGCAGTCCGTCAGTTCCCGGACCCAGGAAAACGCGGACGCGTTTGCTTCCGAGCACGGCTTCCAGAGCGCCTACGGCGACGACGGCGGGCTTCCGGGGTACCAGCGGCTCCTCCAGGATCCCGCGGTGGACGTCGTGTATGTGGCAACCCCTCACACGAGTCATTTCTCGGCGGCGAAGGCGGCCCTCGAAGCGGGGAAGCACGTGTTGTGCGAGAAGCCGCTGACCATCAACGCCCGTGAAGCAGAGGTCCTGGTTCGGCTGGCCCGGGAGAAAAGCCTGTTCCTGATGGAAGCAGTGTGGACCCGGTTCCTGCCCAGCGTGCAACGGGCGGCGGAAATCATCGCATCCGGCGAACTCGGTGAGATCCGGTGGCTGCAAGCTGACCTCGGGTTTCCGGCGCCGTGCAATCCAGAATCCCGGCTGTGGAGGCGCGACGACGGGGGAGGCGCCCTGATGGACGTTGGTGTCTATCCCCTGACATGGGCGCTGATCAGCCTAGGACGCCCGGAATCGTTGACGGCCACGGCGCATCTGACTGACGGCGGAGTGGATTCCGAGACCGCACTGACACTGTCCTATCCTTCCGGGGCGCAGGTCCAGGCCATGACCTCCTTGACCTCGGCCACCCCCCAAACGGCCACCGTATGCGGCACGAAGGGGATGCTCCGATCCAACGCACCGCTATTCAATCCGACGGAGTTGACCATCACCTCCAGCTCCGGCGAGCAACGGCAGGAGAAATTCACCCCGGTCGGCCATGGCTACACCTACCAGTTGCGCGAAGTGATTCGTTGCCTGCAGCTGGGCCTGCTCGAGTGCCCCACGATGCCGTTGGCGGATACCCTGACCACCATGTCCCTGCTGGATGAAGCACGCAGGCTAGCGGGAATCAGCTACCCGGGGGACCAGGGGCAGGGCAGCACCTCGGCAAGTGACCAGCGCAGCACGGCACGGTCCAAATAGCCAGCAACCTCCGATCCCTGAATGATGATGTAAGTCACGCAGTCAAAACAGGATCCTGGAGGAAACATGCCCGCCACGCCGTCGCCGGGAAGAGTGGGCGATGTCCGCAGGCAGAACCTTGCGCTCGTCCTCGCCGGGATACAGGGGAACAGCGGGGCCACGCGTGCCCAGCTTGCCGCGGAAAGCGGTCTCACGAAAGCATCCGTTTCGAGCATCGTCACCGACTTGCTTGAATCCGGCCTGGTGCGGGAAACAAGTATCACCCGAGACGGCGAACGCGGACGGCCCGGAACCGGTCTCGTCCTCAATCCGGCCCGCGGCGCTTTGGCCGCGGAAATCAATGTGGACTACCTCGCGGTGGGAGTCCTGGACTTCGCAGGGGAACTGGCCTTCCACGAAACGGTCGAAAGGCATAACCGCGGAAGCCTGCCCTCCGACATCCTGCCGCTCCTCGTCGCCATGGCGCAGCGGGCGGCAACACAGGCGGCCGGCGACGGCGTCGAACTTCTTGGTGGGGAATTGACCGTGCCCGGCTTGGTGGATACGGAACGCAACGTGGTGCTGGCCGCGCCGAACCTGGGCTGGGCCGACGTCGGACTCTCCGAAGAGCTGCCCAGGCTCCTGCCCGCAGCCCCCTTCGGAGTGACCCTCTCCAACGAGGCCAATGGCGCCGCGCTCGCGGAACTCTGGTTTGGCCACGGCGACCGCTTCCCTGACTTCCTCTACATTTCCGGCGAAGTGGGCGTCGGTGGAGGGCTGGTCATAGATTCCCGGCTTTTCGCCGGCCCGCACGGCCATGCCGGTGAGATCGGGCATGTGGTGGTGCATCCCGACGGCCCGTTGTGCGCCTGCGGCGGTCACGGTTGCCTTGAGACGTTCGCGGGCCAAGACGCCATATATTCTGCAGCCGGAATACATCAGGATGTGGCTACAAAGCACATGGAATACCTGCTGAGCCGCCTTGCCGACGGAGATTGGAGCGCGGTTTCAGCGGTGGAACAGGCCGGGCACTACCTAGGAATCGCGATAGCCTCGACGGCGCGGGTGGCGAACATTTCCGCCGTCGTGCTCGGCGGTCATTTCGCCGTACTCGAGGAGTGGATCGCTCCTGCGCTGCGCCGGAGCTTGGACCACCACGCACCGGGACTGATCCCGGAAGGAAACCTGGCGTTCTCCGGACTGGGGCAGACGGGGGCCCTCAGGGGCGCCGCAGCAACCGCAGTCCGGAGAATATTGAGCCAGGCCTACGAACTGATTCCCTGAACTTCCGCGAGCGGGGCCGCCAAGGCGGTCAGTTCCACGAGGGCCGGCCGCGCAACCGTGCTTTCGATCGAGACCGCTGAGCCACTGTGGGCAGATGCCAGCACAGATTCCATGACCTCAAGCGCATGGAACGCCAATTGGCCGCCAGCACGTGGTTCGACCCCGGCCGGGGTTGCGGCGAGGTCGGCGATGCCGAAGCCCCTGCCCGAATCGATGTAGCCCGCCGAGATCGGAAGGGTCTGCCAGGAGTCGGCGCCAAGCGTAAAGAGCTGGACGTCGCCGTCGAAGTGGTTCGGATCAGGAACAACAAGAGATCCCGCCGAACCGTGGATCTCGATGTTGGCCGACTTGGTCTTCACCGCGTCGAAGCTCATCACCAGCGTGGACAGGGCGCCGGAGGCGTGGACCAGGACCCCGGTCACGTGCGAATCGATGGTCACCGGAATCACCTCGCCCTCCCGCGGTCCTGAACCAATGGTGCGCGTGTCCCGTGTGTGGCTTGCGGCACCAATGACCGAGACCACCGGGCCCAATAGCGTGACCAGGGCGCTCACGTAGTAGGGACCCATGTCCAGCAGCGGTCCGCCGCCGGGCTGGTAGTAGAAGTCCGGGTTGGGATGCCAGCGCTCGTGTCCCGGTGTCACCATGGTTGCCGTGGCCGAGATCGGCGCACCGATCAGGCCGTCGTCGATCGCTTTGCGGGCAGTCTGGATCCCGGTGCCGAGCACCGTATCCGGCGCGCAGCCGACCACGACGCCGGCCTCCCGCGCCGCGTCGAGCACTTGCCGTGCCTCGGCGGTTGTCGCAGCGAGCGGCTTCTCACCATAGACACTCTTGCCGGCGGCGATGGCCCTCAATGCGATCGGCGCATGCGCGGCCGGAATGGTGAGGTTGAGTACGAGCTCGACGTCGTCCGCCGCCAGGAGCTCGTCGACGGTCACCGCGCGGACGCCGTCGTAAGAATCCGCGACCGCTTGTGCGCGCGCGGGATCGAGGTCCGCGACGGCTACCAGGTCAATGTCGTCCAGCCGGCGGAAGTTCTTGAGGTACTGGGCGATGATGGCGCCACAGCCGATGATGCCTACTCTTAGCGGCTTGCCCACAGCATGCCCCTTTCGATGATGGTGCGGACGTTGCTGTCCTGGAGGATTTCCACGCGGTGTCCCGGGGTGCAGACGAAGATCCGTCCTTCGGCCCACTGCCGGGTCCAGATCGCAGGGGAGGTGACCTCCCGGTTCCATTGGTCCCAGTCGCGGACCTTCTGGGTGGTGGTGGCGAGGACGTCGATGTAGTCGTCAGACAGGACCCAGTACTGCTCGGTGACCAGCTCGAAGTCGCCGATTCCCTGGGTGATGGGGTGGCTCGCGGCAGCCGGGAGCATGTTGACGCTGTACGGCACGTAGTTGTCCGACTGTTCGCCGATGCGTTCGTCGGGATGTTTGCCGGGGTGGCAGGCGAACTGGCCGCCGATCATGTGCAGGTAGTCCGAGTTGTTCCGGTAGGAATCGGCGATGCCGCCGTGCCAGCCGGCAAGTCCCGTGCCGTTTTCGACGGCGGTACGGAGCCCCTCGAATTCGTCCTTCTCGATGGTGGACATGGTCATGCATTGCACGATCAGGTCCACGCCGGCCATATATGCCGAATCGGCATATACCTTGGGGGATTCCTCCACGCGGACGTCGTAGCCGTTCTCCTTGAGGAAGGGGATAAAGAGTTCTGTGGCTTCGAATGGCTGGTGGCCATCCCAGCCGCCACGGACCACCAGGGCGGTCTTCTTGTCAGTCATGGTTTCCTTTGCTGAGAAATACGGCCGGAGAGCCGAAAATGAAATGGTTAGCGGCTTGAGAAGGCCGCGTCGAAAGCGGCGACCGGCGGGGCGATGGCGGCGAGTTCCCGGACCATGGCCAAGGATTGCGGTGCTCCCACGAGTCGGTCCATGCCCGCGTCTTCCCACTCGACGCTGGTTGGCCCCTCGTAGCCGATGGCATTGAGGGTGCGGAAGATCGGCTCCCATTTCACGTCGCCATGGCCTGCGGTGACGAAGTCCCAGCCCCGGCGCGGATCCGCCCATGGCAAGTGGGAGCCGAGCCGGCCGTTGCGTCCGTTGAGCTGGCGGATGGATTCCTTAACGTGCACGTGGAAGATCTTGTCCGCGAAATCCTGGAGGAACATGACGGGGTCCAGGTCCTGCCAGATGAAGTGGGATGGATCGAAGTTCAGCCCGAAGCTCTCGCGATGCCCCACGGCTTCCAGGGCACGTTTCGCGGTCCAGTAGTCGTAGGCGATCTCGGAGGGGTGGACTTCCAGGGCGAAGCGGACCCCGACTTCGTCGAACACGTCGAGGATCGGGTTCCAGCGGTCCGCGAAATCCTGGTAGCCACGCTCGATCATCGCCTCCGAGGCGGGCGGGAACATGGCCACTGCCTTCCAGATGGAGGAGCCCGTGAATCCCGTGACGGTCTTGACGCCGAGGCGTGCCGCGGCCCGTGCCGTGTCCTTCATGGCCTCGGCAGCGCGTTGGCGGACTCCTTCAGGATCGCCATTGCCCCAAACCTGGTCGGAGAGGATGTCCCGGTGGCGCTCATCGATGGGGTCGTCGCACACGGCTTGGCCGGTGAGATGGTTGGCGATCGCAAAGACCTTGAGGCCGTTCTTCTCCAGGATGTCGAGGCGTTCCTGGACATAGCTGTCGTCGATGGAGGCCCGGTGGGGGTCCAGGTGGTCGCCCCAGCAGGCGATTTCGAGCCCGTCGAAGCCCCATTCGCCCGCGAGCCGGGCGACCTCTTCGAAGGGCAGATCGGCCCATTGGCCGGTGAACAGTGTGATGGGTCTTGTCATCGGTGTTCCCTCCTAGACTTTCTGCCAGCGGCTGGACTCTGCGGCGCTGCCTTCCACGGCGGCCAGCACTTTTTGCACCTGCAGGGCATCAGCGAACGACGGCGAGGGCTGCTCGCCTGCGCCGATCGCGCTCACGAGGTCCACCACTTGGTGCGTGAAGCCGTGCTCGTATCCGAGGCCATGCCCGGTGGGCCACCAGTTGCCGACGTAGGGGTGTTCGGGCTCCGTCACGAAGATCCGGCGGAATCCGGCGTCGGGGGATTCCGCGGCGTCGTAGAAGGACAGGACGTTCATCTCTTCGAAGTCGAACGCGAGGGAGGCCTTGGTCCCGTTGACTTCCAGGCGCATGGCGTTCTTGCGTCCCAGCGCGAACCGCGTGGCCTCGAAGACCCCGACGGCGCCCGCGGAAGTAGTGCCGCCGTCGAGCCCGTCGCCAGAAAAGCGGGCGGTGAAAATGGCGGCGTCATCGACCGTGACCGCGCCGCGCGGCGCATCCGCGCCGACGTCGCCATGGCCGCCCAACCCGACGAGGTCACCGGCCAGCGGACGTTCG
Organism: Arthrobacter sp. 01T428; assembly: GCF_056398685.1. NCBI lineage: Bacteria > Bacillati > Actinomycetota > Actinomycetes > Micrococcales > Micrococcaceae > Arthrobacter > Arthrobacter sp. 01T428. The sequence goes on from NZ_JBFTPW010000011.1 coordinate 32,973, forward strand.
TGGACGAAGGTTTCCAGGAGTGCGGAAACGCCCGTGATCTGCTGCCCGGTGACCCACTGCGCAGCGTCGATGCTGTGCGCTCCGATGTCGCCCAAGGAGCCCGATCCGGACTTGGACTTGTCCAGCCGCCAGGTCATGGGCGCGTTTTCGTCGCTAAGCCAGTCCTGCAGGTACTGCGCCCGCACGTGCCGGATGTTTCCGAGCCGGCCCTCTTCGACCATCCGCTTGGCCAGCGCCAAAGCAGGGGTGCGGCGGTAGCTGAAGCCGCACATCGAGAACACTCCGCGTTCTGCCGCGGCCTGGGCGGCTTCGGTCATGCGCTCCGCCTCCGCCACAGAATTGGCGAGGGGTTTCTCGCAGAGCACGTGCTTGCCCGCTTCGAGGGCTGCGATCGCGATCTCGGCGTGCGTATTGCCCGGGGTGCAGATGTCGATCAGGTCGATGTCGTCCCGCTCGAGGAGCCGGCGCCAATCAGTCTCCACCGATCCCCAGCCGAGCTTGCCCGCGGCGGCGCGGACGCCGTCGTCGTTCCGGCCGCACAGTGCGGTGAGCTGGGGGTCAAGCGGGAGATCGAAGAACCGCGGCGCTGTCCGCCAAGCGTGGGAGTGGGCGGCGCCCATGAACGCGTAGCCGACCATGCCGACCCGCAAGGGCTTTGCGGTAGTCATTGTGTTTCCTTTCGTGCTTTCAAAGAGCGTTGGCTATTTGCTGAATCCTGCGGTCAACCCGCTGAGCAGCTGGCGGCGAGCCACCACATAGATGACCAGCAGCGGCAAGGTGGCGAGCACCACGGAAGCCAACACGGCGGGGATGTTCACGCTGAATTCGCCCTGGAAGGTCCACAAGGACAGCGGAAGCACGCGGGTGGACGGGCTCTGGGTCAGGATCAGCGGGAACAGGAAGCCGTTCCAGACGCCGAGCGCGTTGTAGATGCCCACGGTCACGACGGCGGGGCGCGTCATGGGCAGCGCGAGCCGCCACATCATGGCCCAGTCCGAGCAACCATCGAGCCGCATGGACTCGAACAACTCGTTGGGTACATCGCGCATGAAGTTGCTCAGGATGAGGACGGAAATGGGAATCGCGAAGGCAATGGAGGGCAAGATCAGCGCCAACAAGGTGTCATAGAGATGCGCTTTGGTGATCATCCAATAGATGGGAATGATCGTGGCGTGCAAGGGAATCGCCAGGCCCAAGAGGAACGTGTTGTTCGTCCACGTCAGGAACCGGCCCTTCCCCCGGACGATCGCGTAGGCGGCCATGAACGAGACCAAGAGTGCAGGTACGACACTGCCCACTGTGACGATCAGGCTGTTGAAGAAGTACATGGCGAAGTCGTTGTCCAGGACCAGCTTGTAGTTGTCCAGGGTCGGCTCGGTGGGCGGCATCATCGGGTTCGAGGTGAAGAACCCGGCCTGGTTCTTCAGGCTGGTCACCACCACGTAGTAGATGGGAACGATGATGATCGCCAGCCAAAGCCAGCCGCCCAGGCCGCCCAGGTAGTTGGGGCGGAGCCGGCCGGGGCCCTTGGAGCCTTTTGCTCGCTCGCCATGTTTGTGGCCTTGCTTGTTGCTTGGCGCGTTGGGCCTTGCCGGCGGTGCGGGAATCTGGGTTGTGGAAGCCATCAGGCACCTTCCAATTGGCTTGCGTTGCGGTTCTTGCCACCGAGTCTTTGCAGGAGCAGGGCCAGTGCAAGGCCGATCACCACGAGGATGACGCCGAGGGCGCTCGCCGCTCCCATGTCGTTGGCCTTGAAGCCGGTCAGGTACATGTGCAGCGGTAGCAGCCGCGTGGAATAGCCGGGGCCTCCGCCGGTGAGGACGAAGACGAGATCGAAGTAGGCCAGTGAGCCGACCACCATAAGGGTCGAGGACGTGATGATGGTGTATTTCAACTGGGGCAAGGTAATGGCGAAGAACTGCTGGACGCGCCCCGCGCCGTCGATTTGGGCCGCTTCATACAGCGACGCCGGGATCTGGCGCACGCCGCCTTGGTAGATGAGTGTGTGGAACGGGACAAACTGCCAGGCGATGACGAAGACGACGACGAACAGCACCAGATCCGAGTTGCCGAGCCAGTCCTGGGCGAGGAATGGAAGGCCCAAGCCCGGACCGAGTCCGAAGTTCGGGTCCAAGAGGGCCTTGTATGCGATCGCGACGGCCGCGGAGGACAGCAGCAGCGGCACGAAGTAGAGGACTGCGAGGGCCGCGCGGTATTTCTGGGACGCGGACGTGAAAACTCCGAGGAGCAAGCTGATGGGGGCTTGGACGATGAACGAGAAGAACATGATCTTGGCCGTGACCCACAGCGCATTGCCGGTGACGGGATCGGTCAGGACCGTGGTCCAGCTCGACAAGCCGTCCAGTTTGATTTCGCCCAGCCCGTCCCATTTGGTGAAGCTGAGGAAGAGCACGCCGAAGAGCGGGATGATGGCGAAGAGGAGGAAGAAGACAAGGGCTGGTGCGGCCAGCCACCCCGACGGGCCCTTTTCAAGGACCCGCCGGGAAGAACCGGTTGAGGTAGACACTGGTTACTTTCCGATCGTGGCGTTCATGGTTGAGACGAACTGATCGGGGCTGATCTTCTTCAGGAAGATCTGGTCCAGGTTCGCCAACATGGCGTCTCCCTGGGCGGGGCTGAGGGCCTGGTCCCAGGAGAGGGTGAAGCTCGGTGCGTTCTTGGCCATGCCGTACACGTAGCTCAGGAAATCCTTGTCCGGTGATGCGGCCAGCTTGCTTTCGATGCCCGTGGTCACGGGAACCGCTCCGGAGTCGATCAAGGACTGGGTGTCGGCGTCGGTGAACATTCCGCTCTTGACGTAGTCGAGCGCCGCCTTCTTCTGGCTGTCAGTGGCCTTGGAAGAGATCGACCAGAAGTTGGAAGGGTTGCCCACGACGTTGGCAGGATCGCCCTTGCCACCGGACACGGTGGGGAAGGTGACGTAGCCCAGCTTGCCGTTCTTGACGAAGTCCGCGGCGTCCTTCTTCATGCTCTGGTAGATCCAGCCACCCTGCAGGATCATGGCGGCCTTGCCGGTGTAAAGGAGGGCCTGGTCCGCGTTGCTGTCGGCGGCAATGGAGGAGAATCCGTTGGCGAATCCGCCGGCGTCCACCAGGTCCTGGATCTTGCTGAGGGCTGCCTTGACGGCGGGGTCGGACCAGGCGCCGGGCTTGTTGGCGGCGATGTTAGCGAAGACCTCGGGTCCGCCGATGCGCTCCACCAGGTATTCGAGCCACATCAGGTCAGGCCACTTGGACTGGCCGCCCAGGGAGAAGGGAGCGATGCCTGCAGCCTTGAACTTCGGCACCAGGGCCATGAGTTCATCCCAGGTCTTGGGGGCCTGGGCGCCGATCTTATCGAAGACTTCCTTGTTGTAGTACAGGACGACGGGCTGCACGTTGTTGTTGGGCAGGGCATACGTCTTGCCGTCGATCACGCCGTTCTTGAGCACGGACGGCAGGTAGCGGCTCTTGACATCCGGGTTTGACGATACGAAGTCCGACAGGTCGGCCACTTGGCCGGCGTCGACATAGGACTTCAGCACGCCACCGCCCCAACCGTAAATGAAGGTGGGTCCTTGGCCGGCGCCGACGGCGGTGCGCACTTTGGTCTTGTACGCGTCGTTCGCGAAGAAGTCGAGCTTGACGGCCTCGTCCGGGTGGGCTTTGTTCCATGCATCGATGGACTTCTGGAGTACGGGCTGGTTACCGCCCGTGAGGCCCCACATGGTGGCCGAATCGGCGTTTCCTGCCGAACTTGCCGGTCCACTTGATCCGCAGGCTGCGAGGGAGATCGATACGGCCGCGGCAGTGACGGCGATCGCTGCCGTGCGCAACGTGAGTTTTACCATTTGCAATTCCATTCGTCCTCCGGGCTCGACGCTGATTGCCCGGCTATTGGTTTCGGGAGTCCGGCCTTCGGGGAGCGAGGCTGCACTGCCGCTGAATATGCTTGATCCGAATCTTCGAAATATTTCGATAATCTTTTCGGTCCGTTAGGCAAATTTAGCTGTGGTCTGGGTCACCGTCAAGGCGATTCGGGCATAAAGTTCAACTCTTTTACGAAATGGCGATTGACTCTGCTTGCCTCGCCGCCCACACTTGTGTCAGCGAAATATTTCGAAAGAGTTGAGGATCCATGGCCAGCAGTGAAAGTTCCGCCAAGGTGACATTGGCCGCCATTGCCCGGGAAGCGGGCGTCTCGATGCCGACCGTCTCGAAGGTGGTCAATGGGCGCGAGGATGTTGCAGCTGACACGCGCGCCAAAGTTCTGACCGCCTTGGAGCGGACGGGATACAAGTCGCCGCTTCAGCGAAAGAACACCGCCGGCCGCCGGCCCGTGGTGGAGGTTGTGTTCGACACCTTGAATTCGGCGTATGGGGTGGAAGTGCTCAACGGCGTGTTGGAGCACGCGGCCGCCTCCGACGTCGAAGTCCTGCTCAACATCACCGGCCAGCAGTCGGCGTCGAAGCTGAGCCTCGAGCAGCGGGCGCAGCGGATCGTCGACGAAGGCCGCAGCGGCATGATCGTGGTGACCTCGGCGTTCAGTTCGGCCCAGCTGGATCCATTTCGACGGCGGCAGATACCCATCGTGGTCATCGACCCGCTCAACCCGCCGCCGGGTGACGTGGTCAGCGTCGGTGCCAGCAACTGGGCCGGGGGCAAGGCCGCCACGGCGCACCTGTTGGATCTAGGGCACCGCCGGATCGCCTACCTGGGTGGCCCGGAAGGCGCCGAGTGCAACCAGGCCCGTCTCCACGGCTACATGGCGGCGCTGATGGCGAATGGTGTGCCCGTCGAGGAGCGTTACATCCTGTCAGGGCCCTTCCGCTCCGAGAACGGGGTGGCGGGAATGAAAACCCTGCTTCAACTCGAAGAGCGCCCAACGGCCATCTTTGCCGCAAGCGACAGCATCGCCCTGGGTGTGCTCGCCGAGGCGCGGCGGCAAAAGATCCGCATCCCGGAGGACATCAGCGTGGTGGGATTCGACGGTACCTACCAAGCAGAGGAATCGGTGCCGCCGCTGACGTCCGTATCCCAGCCGCTGCAGGAGATGGGCCGTGCCGCCCTGCGCTTCGTGCTCCGCCAAATGCGCGGTGACGCATTGGACTCGCGGCGCGTGGAACTCGCCACGCACCTTGTGGTCCGCGAATCCACCGCCCCGCCGGCGTAGGCCTAGTCCGGACCCCCGCTCACTTTTGGGGGTGTTTTCGCCGACGCTAGCTCACATCTTCGAGCCCGACGACGGGGCGGTGGTCTTCCCTCAGCTTGGTGTTCCGCGCGTCAGGGTCTAATTTGGGCCGATTGATCTGTCAGAAGTCGTAGCGGAATGTGCTCGTTGCAATCCCGGTTCCACTCAGGCCATACGTCAAGGTGTGGACGCCCTGGTTCACGACGGTGACGTTGAGCCGGAAGGTCAGTTCGCCGGGTTGTGCCGAATTTGTGGTGCAACTGATGCCGGAAGGATCCAGTGGCTTCGCCGAGCAACTCCAGCCCGAGGGGGCAGTAACGGATCCGCCTGAAATTGTGCCGGGCGCGTTGATCGAGAAGTCGGCTGTGGCATTCCCGATTCCTCGGGACAGGGTGAAGACGGTCTCGAGCGTCGCCGTCGTGGGGTCCGCACCCGTGTCTGTCCGACTCGCTGTACCGCTGATCTTCCCGCGATTTGCCGTCGGCGTCGGCGTCGGCGTCGGCGTGGGAGCCGGGGTCCGCACGGGAACGGCAATGGGTAATGGTGTGCTGGCTGGCGCGGGCCCTCGTGCCGGCGCCGGTGTCGCAAAGAGGGGTTCGGTGATCACAGGCGTCGCCGCTTCGTCCGGCAGCGCAGGAAGCGGCGGGAGCGCTTCGGAGGCAACACGGGTGGGGGACTGGTCTCGGGACGGCGCCGGCGTCGGCCGGGCAGACCCGGTTGTTTGTATCTGCGCATCCTGATATCCCTGCGGCGCCGGCTGGCCACCCAGGACCTGGACAAAACCGACCCCTGCCACGACCAGCCCTACTGCGAGGCTAGCGAGGATAGACATCAATAGAGGCTGTGAGATCCGGGTCATCCCGGATGCCACCGGCGCTGAAGGAAACTGCCCTGCAATGCCCAGCCCCGAGGCGCCGCTTCCCCATGCTGCCAGCGGGACGCCTGTCATCAATGGCAGGAGCACGGCCCGCATGGTTGCCTGCACGTCCCTGAGCTCCAGCAGCACGGCCGTGCACTTGGCGCACTCGTCAAGGTGATCCCGGACCTTTGCCTCGGCGTGTTTGGACAAGCCCCCGCGAACATAGGATCCGAGCTGGGGTACGACTTTCGTGCAGGTGCCTTGTGGAATCTCGCTGACGTGCATCTGCAAATACTGTTTGCGCAATCCTTCCCTCGCGCGCACGCCCAGTGCGGAGACAGCGTTGGGCGAGAGCCCGAGGATCGGAGCGACGACGGCGGGCTTCATCCGTTCCACGTCCAGGTACCACAGGGCCGATTGCCATCGTTCCGGCAGTGATCGGAAGGCACGGGCCACGGTATGGGATTCGAAAGCCTGGACGACCGGATCCCCGGGTGTCATTTTGTGGTCAAGAACAGCCTCGTCGGCGGTCGGCAGGGCGCGGCGGGCATTCCGGTTCCTATGATGGGAAAGCCTGGTCACCGTGGACAACAGGTACCCACGGAAGAATTGTTCAGGCCCCTTGCCCTCGACAAGGCTCTGCAGGACCGACCGGAATGCTTCGGCGACGACGTCGTCGGCATCGCTGAGGTTGTCAACGTTCCTGCGGGCAACGGTAGAAGCGATGGAAACATGGCGAGCGTACAGCCCGTCATACGCATCCAGGTTTCCACCGCGGACCATGGCGATTATTTCACTGTCGCTAACAGCGTCGGCCATTGAAGAGGTAGTACTAGGCGCCATTACCGGCTTCCCTGCGAGCATAAATATTTCCGACCATATAGACACAGTGGGCGGACCCGGAATTCATGACGCAGGTTTGGAATCTTTTCTCGCGAAAAGGGTGATCAGCCATTTGTTCCTCAGTGGTGCGGCCCGGTGGCGCCCGCGGACGGGCACTTGGTCGACGACGTCGTTCTCGGAAGGCTCCATCGGTTCGGGGATCGCGTCTATTGACGAAGCAAATCGCCGCGTGCCGGTTGCCGCGTCCTGAGCTGCGCAACGAGGCTCTGGTCCCGCCACCGGGTCAGAAGCAGCCACATGCCATCCGCGACGGGCACCGCAGCCGCTGTTTGGATCTTCATGCCTACTGTATGGCGCGTGCAGACGATTCATGTCGCAAGTGCGGAGAAGTATTTGCGTGCCGTGCGGGTGGCCTCAGTGGTGGACGCCGTCCCGCTTGAATCTCCCAGGAACCTCGACGTAGTAGATGGACCTCCCGGTGGGAAAGGAGAAGCGGTGCCCTGCGTGTCGGATTGGCTGATAGTCGTGGCCGAATGGGTCATGCACCGTGACTCGTTCGAGGTGATCCTCGCGTGTGAGGAGGCCGTTGACTTCTTGGAGCGTCGCAGGATGGGTTACTTCGCCATCCACCTCCAACACCCACGGCGCATCCGTGGTCCTGCCGGATTGTTCGAGGTAAAGCATTTCAAACAATCCGGCAAGGAGGGCTTCCAACGTTTCCGGGGAGAACGGTTGTAAGGGGTGGGTCTGCATATTCCGACGTTGGTTGGTTGTCCACGCTTGGCGGAGCCAGTTGAATTCGACAGTGCCCAACGAAGGGCCCAGGCGCAGGTGCCTGTCCTTATCCATGGTCAGGCGGTAGTCGTTTCCGGCTCGGTCAAGGATGCATGCTGCTTCGTCAACGTATTCCAAGTTGTCGAGCATGGCGGCCTCGGACGGATAGTACGAGAAATCACCGACGTCGTCGACCACAACATAGTCGATCGGGCTGCTGCCGGGAACCGTGGTGTCGGGTGCCGTTCCGTGGGTAAAGCCAAAGCGCTTCATGCTTACGTCAGCTCCTGCGGAGGACCAGTCCACAGCCCGGGTGGCCGTGAATTCTTCACTCGATCAGATCACCGAAAGGACCCGCCACCGGTGGTCTTTACGGTTTCCATATGCGGCAGGGCGGAGATTTAGCACTCTCTTAACGGTCAAGGCTCGAGCAAATGGGGCAGGCATGGCAGACTTCGGCCATGAGTATCGAGCACTGGTGGCCGAAGCTGAAGCCGTCCACCCAAGAATGGCTGATCGAGAACAATGGCGACGCAGTGTCCCCCGAGGTGCTTGCCGAGATCGCCCAAGTTGGAGGTGTTGTTACTTCCGATGCCTGGTGGGTTGGTGAGAACGGGCCTTCGGGGTTCTATTTCTCGGACGAGGCGGTCGACTGGATCGAAGCGGTAGCGAACGGCGAGGTGCCTGAGCGGCCCTGACGGCATCGCCGTCAGGCCACCTTGTAGCCGCGCTTAGCCCACGTGGACCCACGGGCGGCGGCTGACATCGGGTTCGGCTTCACGCAGCACTTCCCGGGTGACTGGAGCGATCTCTCCCTCGCCCAGGAACAGGAAGCGAAGGAGATTGATGACCGGGTTGCCTTCGGTCCAGCGGAAGTAGATGTGCGGCATGAGGCCGGTCACGTCGCGGATGTGCAGCAGCACCGAGGCGATGGTGTTGGGGACCACCGGGCCGTGGACTTCGAGGATCTGGTGTCCGTGCCGAACCACGCCGTGGACTTCGAGCGCGGTTTCGAAGTCGGAGGAATCGTCCACTATCACTTCCAGGAAGAGCGCCTGGTAATCCACCGGAATGTGGCTGACCTCGATCGCTGAGGTGAGTTTGTCCCGGTAGGCCTCCGCGGTGAGGCGGAGGGGTTCGTGGGCGATGAGCGCAATCGGGCCACTTAGGTTGGTGGACATGAATTCCAGCGCCTGGCGGTCCAGGTGGACGTGGGTCGCGTGCAATTCAAACGAGCGCCGGATCCGGGAAAGCAGGGAGATCACGATAATCCCCACGATAAAGATCGCGGCGATCCGGATGCCTTCGGGACGTTCGAAGATGTTGGCAATTGTCGTATAGATGAAGACAAGGGCGATGACGCCGAATCCGACGGTGCGCTTGCGCTGCCTCAAACGGCGGGCGGAGAGGGTCACCGCCACGGCGGCCGACGTCATCAGCACCAACACCCCGGTGGCGTACGCGCCACCCTGGGCGTCGACGTCGGCGTTGAACAGGAAGGTGATCAGGAACCCGATGAGGGTGAATACCAACACGAGGGGGCGCACTGCCCGGGCCCATCCCGGTGCCATTCCATATCGCGGCAGGTACCGCGGGACCAGGTTCAGCAGCCCCGCCATGGCGGAGGCGCCTGCGAACCACAGGATGGCGATGGTGCTTAGGTCGTAGACAGTGCCGAACCCCACGCCGAGATATTGGTGCGCAAGGAATGCCAGGGCCCGTCCATTGGCTTGGCCGCCGGTTTGGAATTCCTGGTCCGGAATCAACACAACGGTGGTGAAGCTGGTGGCGATCAGGAACGAACTCATGATGACCGCGGCCGTGGTCAGGAGACGGCGGGTTCCCTTGATCCGTCCGGCAGGGTTTTCCTCCGTGTCCGAGGCACGTCCGCGGATCTGGGGCATCACGGCGACTCCCGTCTCGAAACCGGACAGGCCCAAGGCGAGTTTGGGGAAAACGAGTAGCGCGATGCCGATCACCATGAACGGGTTTCCGTGCGAAGTGGAAAGTGCATGCCACCAGTCACCCACTGCGACCGGATGTGCGAACACTTCCACAAACGTTGAGAACACGACCACGACGTTGAGGCCCAGATAGACGATGACCAGAACCACCGCCACGCCGATGGCTTCCTTGAATCCGCGCAGGAATACTGCGGCCAGCAGGGCCAGAAGGAACAAAGTGACCAGGATGTTCTGTCCCTGCAGCCAGCCCGGGGCGAGTGGATTCTGGATTGCGTGGGCCGTGGCGTCCGCGGCCGAGAGGGTCATGGTGATCATGAAGTCCGTCGCCGCGAACCCGAGGAGAACGAGGACGAGGAGCTTTCCTCCCCATCGTGGCAAGAGGCGCTCAAGCATGGCGATTGATCCCTCGCCACGGTGGCTTTCACCCGCGACGCGGTGGTACACAGGCAGGGCACCCAGCAGCGTGACGGCCACCAGGACGATGGTGGCCAACGGCGAAATCACTCCGGCGGCCAAGGCTGCGATGGCCGGCTGGTAGCCGAGGGTGGAGAAATAGTCGACGCCGGTGAGGCACATGACCTGCCACCACGAATGCTTCTTCAGATGGGGATCGCCCACCGCACCAGGTCCTTGGTGCGATCCTTTGGAGTCTTGCAGTCCGAACAGCAACCATGTCCGAAGGGAGGCCATGCCTCCGGGCCGTGGGGCCGAAGGATCAGCCGGGGGCCTGCTCAAGGTAGTCATGGTGTCCTTTCCGCGCGACGCGCAGGCACCGCGATCATTGCTGAACATAACACCGGCCACAGGTGTTTTCGCTGGTTGAAGCCGATCTTGATGAATCCTTAACGTCGATTTCCCGGAATCCACTTTGCGCCTGTTAAGAAGCCGTCAAGATTCGGCCCTGCGGTGTTAAGGAACCATCAGGAACCGATTTTCGCCGTCTGCCGGGGAGTTGACTGGCATCAGCCCCGCAAACGGGGCGCGGATGAAAGGACGTTCCAATGGCCGACGTGGCTGTTGTGGGGATCTTCGTGGTGTCCATGGGGATCGTGATGTGGATTGCCCACCTTCTGGGCAAAATCGTCGACGGCGATGGGCCGGTGAGCGGGCAATGAGCGCGGACGCCGTGATGTGGTTGGTCCTGTTCATTTCAGGCCTGTGTCTGTTCGGCTACTTGTTGGCCGTGTTGATCCACCCGGAAAAGTGGTGATGCGGGATGGTTTTCAGCGTTGCCTCCTTCCTCACCCAGGTGGTTGTCCTGCTCTTGCTGTTGGTCTTGGTGCACAAGCCCCTGGGCATCTACCTTGCCCTCGTGTTTGACGGCAAGAAGTCATCTCGGGCGGAGAGGCTGTTCTACCGCCTCGCGGGAGTGGATGCCGGCGCCGAACAGAGCTGGTCGATCTACCTGCGCAGTGTCCTGGTCTTCTCTGCAGTGTCCATCCTGGTGGTGTTCTTGCTCCAGCGGCTCCAAGGCGTCCTGCCAGGGAACAATTCCCTGGCCGGCGTGGATCCCTGGACGGCCATGAACACGGCCATCTCCTTCGCGACGAACACCAATTGGCAGACTTACGTCCCCGAGACCACCATGGGCATCTTCGTACAGATGTGCCTGCTGGCCGTGCAGAACTTTCTCTCTGCCGCAGTCGGAATCGTGGTGGTGATTGCCCTGATCCGCGGCATCGCTCGCACCCGGACTGACAGGCTGGGGAATTTCTGGGTGGACCTTGCCCGCACCTCGTTCCGTGTACTTCTTCCGATGGCTGCGCTCGCGGCCATCGTGATGGTGATTGGCGGTGTGGTGCAGAACTTTTGGTCCACCGACGTCGTCAACCAAGCAACAGGCGTCACCCAGACCATCCCCGGCGGGCCGGTGGCCTCCCAGGAGGCCATCAAGATCCTCGGCACCAACGGCGGCGGCTATTTCAACGCCAATTCCTCGCACCCGTTTGAGAACCCGAACGTCTTCATCAGCATGTTCGAGGTCTTCTTGGTCCTGCTCATTCCTTCTGCCTTGCCGTACGCCTATGGCCGTATGGTGGGGGACCAGCGGCAGGGGCACACAGTAGTCGGTGTCATGGGCATGCTCTGGCTGGCGTCCACCTTGCTGATGGGCTGGGCCGTTGCCGGCACTGCGGGAACGGCAACGGCGGCAGCCGGCGGTTTGGGCGAGGGCTTTGAACAGCGTTTTGGCGCGGCGCAGAGTTCCATCTTTGCCACGGCCACCACCCTGACTTCAACGGGAGCGATCAACGTGGCCCACGATTCGCTTCCGCCCTTGGCCGGCGGCGTGGCCATGGTCAACATGATGCTCGGCGAGGTGGCCCCGGGCGGCACGGGGTCGGGGCTCTATGGCCTGCTCATGCTCGCGATCGTCTCCGTGTTCATCGCCGGGCTCATGGTGGGCCGCACTCCGGAATTCCTGGGCAAGAAGATCGGGCCACGCGAGATGAAGCTCACGGCCATGTACATCCTGGTGACGCCCGTCATCGTGCTGGCCACGGCTGGAATCACCGTCCTTCTCCCGGACGCCGTTGCCAACGCCCCTGCAACCGGACCGCACCAATTCAGCGAAATGCTGTACGCCTTCACCTCCGGAGCCAACAACAACGGCTCCGCGTTCGCCGGTATCACCACCTCCGGCCCCTACCTGTCCACCATGATGGGAATCGCCATGCTGCTTGGCCGCTATCTCCCCATCGTGCTGGTGTTGGCCCTGGCAGGATCCCTGGCAAAACAGCCCCGGATCCCGGCATCCGCCGGAACAGTGCCCACCCATGGCTGGCTCTTCGGTTCGCTCTTGCTCGCCGTCACGGTGATCATGACGGCGTTGAGCTACTTCCCTGCCCTCGCCCTGGGCCCCCTCGCAGAAGGACTCCTCAAATGACCCCGTCCACAACGGACACCGCCGCCCGGACCTACGCAGACGGAAATCCCCTGGGAACTCCGGGAGAGCACAAGCACCACACCAAGGCACCGGCAAAGCTGGACCTTGCCAGTATCCGGACTGCGCTGCCGGTTGCAGTACGGAAACTGGGGCCACGCCAGATGATCCACTCTCCCGTGATGTTCACCGTGCTGGTAGGGGCGGCTCTCTGCACGGCCATCTGCATCCTCAAGCCAGCAGTGTTCGGCGTATCGGTGACAATCTGGCTTTGGCTGACGGTGCTCTTCGGAACCCTCTCGGAAGCCATCGCCGAGGGCCGCGGCAAGGCCCAGGCAGACAGTCTCCGGGCCAGCAGGAAAGGTGTCGTTGCCCGGCTTCGGCTGGAGGACGGCACCCTCAAGGAAGTGCCGGGAACGGAACTGCGGAAGAACGACGTCGTCATGTGCGAAGCAGGGGACGTCATCCCCTCCGATGGCGAGATTATCGAGGGCCTGGCGAGCGTGGACGAATCCACCATCACGGGTGAATCGGCGCCCGTGATCCGTGAATCCGGTGGCGACCGCTCCTCCGTGACCGGCGGCACCAAGGTCCTTTCGGACCGCATCGCCGTTCGCATTACGGCTGAGGCGGGCGAAACGTTCATTGACCGGATGATCAAGCTTGTGGAAGGCGCTGTTCGGCAAAAGACGCCCAACGAAATCGCCCTCCACGTCCTCCTTGTCTCGCTCACCATCGTGTTCCTTGCGGTCACCATGAGCTTGGCGCCGTTCGCTTCCCTGCCGGGGGCAACGCCCTCGCCGATCGTGCTGGTGGCGCTGCTGGTCTGCCTGATCCCGACGACGATCGGCGCGCTCGTGCCGGCTATCGGCATCGCTGGCATGGACCGCTTGGTGCAGCACAATGTCCTGGCCACTTCCGGCCGCGCCGTGGAGACCGCGGGAGACATCACCACCCTCCTGCTCGACAAGACCGGCACCATCACCTACGGCAACCGCCGCGCGGTCAACTTCTTCCCCGCCCACGACGTCGAGCGGACCGAACTCATCGAGGCTGCCCGGCTATCCAGCCTTGCCGACGAGACGCCGGAGGGACGCTCGATCGTGGATCTCGCAGCGGAAAAGGGCGTCGGCGGCCCGGACCTTGCCGCTCTCCTGAAGGGCACGGAAGAGTTCGCAATTGTCGAGTTCAGCGCGAGCACGCGGATGAGCGGCCTGGACCTCGACGGGCGGAAGATCCGCAAGGGCGCCGCTACCGCCGTCGCGAAGTTCGTGGCGGACGCCGGTGGCCAGACGCCCGCCGAAGTGGACCGCAAGGTGCGGGAAATCTCAGCCCAGGGCGGCACCCCGCTGTTGGTGGCCGGCGTCGGGCACGACGGCGGAGCCCGGGTCCTCGGCACGATCCACCTCGCCGACGTGGTCAAGCCGGGCATGCATGCCCGCTTTGCCGAACTGCGCCGGATGGGCATCCGGACGGTGATGATCACGGGTGACAACCCCATCACGGCCAAGGCAATCGCTGCAGAGGCAGGCGTCGACGATTTCGTCGCCGAGGCCACTCCGGAGGACAAACTCGCTGTCATCAAGGAAGAACAGGCGCACGGCCGGCTGGTGGCCATGACGGGCGACGGCACCAACGATGCCCCCGCGCTGGCAGCGGCGGATGTCGGCGTCGCCATGAATTCGGGTACTCCGGCTGCCAAGGAGGCTGCCAACATGGTGGATCTGGACTCGGATCCCACCAAACTCATCAACATCGTGGGCATCGGCAAACAGTTGCTCATCACCCGCGGCGCCTTGACCACGTTCTCGGTCGCCAACGACGTGGCGAAGTACTTCGCAATCGTGCCAGCCCTGTTCACAGGCGCCTTTCCCGGACTCGGGCTCTTGAACATCATGGGCCTGGCCTCGCCGTCCTCGGCGATCCTCTCCGCCGTGATCTTCAACGCGTTGATCATCATTGCCCTGGTGCCGCTCGCCTTGCGGGGCGTCAAGTACCGCGCTGTCTCGGCAAACCAGGCACTGGCCCGGAACCTGGCCATTTATGGCCTCGGCGGTCTTGTGGCTCCCTTCATCGGGATCAAGCTCATCGACCTGCTCATTTCCCTCATCCCCGGCATCGGCTAGGAGACAACCATGAACACCCTTCCCGGCTATTTTCGGCAAGCAGGAACGGCTCTTCGGTTCTTGCTCCTGGCCACCGTGGTCCTTGGATTGATCTACCCATTGGCGATTTTCGGTATCGGCCAGGCCGTTGCGCCTTTCCAAGCCAATGGCTCCATCGTGAAAGACGCGGCAGGTAAGCCCGCCGCTTCTGCCCTGATCGCGCAAGTCTCTGCCAACGACGCCGGCACCCAGAACCCGCTGTGGTTCCACGCCCGCCCCTCGGCGGCCAAGTGGGACCCGGGGGCATCCACTGCCAGCAACCTGGGACCCAACGATCCCAAACTGCTCGACGCCGTCAAAGCCAACCGTGCCGCCGTTGCCGCTGCGGAAGGTGTCAAGGAGTCTGACGTCCCCGCGGACGCCGTGACGGCGAGCGGTTCAGGGCTGGACCCGCAGATCTCGGTTGCCTACGCCCGCCTCCAAGTGCCCAGGGTGGCAAAGGCGCACGGGCTGAGTCCCGAGACGGTGCAGGCCATGGTTGACCGCCGAACCGTCACCGGACTTGAGGCCTTCCTTGGGCAGCCGTCCGTCAACGTCACCGAGCTGAACCTGGACGTGGCGGCAGTTGCAGCCAAATAAAGGAAACCAATTAAAGGAAACCGGCCATGTGAAGTGGCTGGCCGTCCCGCGTCAGGGAGCTTGCAGTAGCGAGGTGAGTTTGTCCTGGGACTGTTCGACCGGCGGTGCTTGGACAGGGACGGCCAGCGTGATCCTCGTGATGACGTTCTTCGAAGCTGATTCAAGGACGTACTCGGTACTCGAGGACAACTGGTTCCGCGCGTACCAAGCCCGTTCGCCTGCGCCGTCGACGGACTTGGGGGACATCATGAGCCGAGGCAGTTCCACTTTGCCCAAGGCAGCCGTGTCCGGGTACACGGTTGTGGAAATGGTCAGGGCGTTGCCCGGATCCGGATCCTGTCCGTTGGGCACACCCACCAAGCTGAAAGTGCAACTCGTTTCTTTTACGCCTTGGGTTTCCGTGACGGATTGCACACCCTGCTGGATCTGCGCGGCAATGGCTCCAAGCTTTTGCCGGATCTCGTCTGTGTCAGGCACTTTGCAGGCCTGCGCGTCGGGGGTCCCGATGATCCTGCCGTCCATGGCCGTGGTGCCCGGGGAGGCCGTGGCATCGGTTTTTGGAGAGGCCAGGGCGCTGGCTGGTACCGGGCTCGCCGCTGAGCCACTTGGCTCCGAGCCGCCCTGGCAAGCAGTCAGCAAGAGCCCGGCCAGGGCAACGGACAGTGGCACCGCCCAGGTGCGGACGCTCCTACCAGAAGATTTCATAGCCAACTCCCATCACAATCCGGTCCCCGGCCTGAGCGGTGCGCATGAACTGCAGCAAGTCCGGATCGTTGAACGCGAGGCAACCCCAGGTGGGCTTGTTGTTGCCGTGCATGAAGATCGCGAATCCGGCGTTCATGACGATGGGCGAGTCCGGTGGCCGGTTGTAATTGATGACCACTCCCTGACGATAATCGTGCGTTGGCCGGGTCGCGAAGTACCACATGTTCTCGTCCGGGAAGATGTCCGAGCTGGATTCGAAGTACTGATTGTAGTTCGCATTGAGCCTGCCGCCCCAGCGCGAGAACTGGTTCAGCGTCCGGTAGGACAGGGCCGTTCCCGGGTTGCCGAGGCCGAACGCTTCGGTCACCGTGAACGAACCTGTGGGCGAGAACGCCTGCCAAGTGGGGCCGGTTGCCACGCCGGGACCGGCGAACCCCGACTCCCCGGCGGAGCCGATCGCACCCCACTCCTTCACGTACTGCCCGTCACCGGGCCTGCGGACGCAGGTGATCATCGATACCTGGGTTGCACGGTACGCGTCCGCTACCGCCAGGGACACCCTTTGCGCCCCGTTAGTCGGGTACTTCACGGCGCCGGAGTTCAAAGCGGGGCAGTACCCTGCGGTGGCGATCGTATACCTGACACCTCCACCGTTGATCCACTGAAGCTGTCCGAACTGGAAGCTCTGGCTGCAGTTCCCGGCCCCGTCGCAGGCTTCGCCCGTGACGGGGTACCCGATGACGCCGTCCTGGGAATGGCGGGAGTCGTAGAAACTGCCAAGGCCGCCCCAAACCGGCTGGGTTCCGGCGCCTATCGTAAAGTAGATCTTTCCCCGCGTGAACTGTTGCGAGCAGCCGCCGAACCGCAGGCCGCACTGCTCGTCACCGTGCGGGGCTCCGAGGTAGCCGCTGAGGCCGCCCAGGGACTGGTAGCGGCCACTGATGGCGCCCACAACGGAGAACGTCCCGTATCCCGGGACGAAGTAGATGGATCCGCGTTGGAACTGCTGGGAGCATACCCCTCCAGACAGTCCGCATTGCTCGTCGCTGCTCGGGTACCCCAGACCGCCCGTGTCTGCGGACAGCTGTTGGTAGCGGCCGTTGATCGCGCCCCAAACTGCGAACGTCCCGTATCCCGGGACGAAGTGGATGGATCCGCGTTGGAATTGCTGCCGGCACGCCCCTCCAGGCAGTCCGCATTGCTCGTCGCTGCTCGGGTACCCCAGACCGCCCGTGTCTGCGGACAGCTGTTGGTAGCGGCCGTTGATCGCGCCCCAAACTGCGAACGTCCCGTATCCCGGGACGAAGTAGATCCACCCCCTCTGGAATTGCTGCCGGCAAGCCCCTCCGGGGAGATCGCACTGTTGCTCCGCAATCGCCGGGCCGAGTCCGCCGGCGTCACCGCCGAGGCTTTCGTGCTTGGCGCCGATCGCGCCAGGGACGGCGAAGCCAGATGCCTTTACGGTTGTGGAGGAAGGTGCAGGGGTGGCTGACGTGGCGGGCGAAGGTTCGATTGCCTTTGGCGGCGTGGTGCCCGGTGTCGGAACCGGCGTCGCGGTGGGAGCCGGCGTCGGGGCCGGACCGGTCGGCCCGGGCGCGGGTAACGTCGTCGATGATGGCGACGGCGTCACAGGCACCTGCGCGGGGACCCCGGTCCCGGGAACCTGTGGTGCCACGGAGTCCGTGGAGGCTGAGGGTGACGGTGCAGGTGTTGGGCTTGCCATGGCCGGGGCGGGCAACAGGGACAGGCAAACGCCAATTGCTATTGCGGCTCCGAATCGATGGAGGCGCTGTGTACGGGGGAATTGAAGGCGTGCGCGCCCGGTGGACATCCTGGGGCTATCTTGTATGCCAGTAATTGCTTTCTCCTTTACCGCCACGCTCAAACCGAAGCCACGGTCGGCAAGGACAGTGGCCGCGGTGACGCAGCCGTAAAGAGAACCATCCCCCGAGGCACATGTATTGCTGATCGTGAGACTACCGCTCCGAAAGTTCCCCGGCGGGCAGACGCGCCGGTCAAAAAGGCTGGCTTTCTTGCGGGCAACCGACGCGTTAAACAAGTGAAAGAATGACCACATGGCACGGGCAACGTTGCGCATTTTCCTCGGGGCAGCCCCGGGAGTAGGGAAGACCTACGCCATGCTTGAGGAGGCTCACCGGCTGCGCGGCCGCGGTGAAGACGTGGTGGTGGCCTTCGCCATGGACCATGGGCGCAGCGACACCCGTGCCTTGATGGACGGATTGGAAGTCATCCCGCCGCACACGATTGCGTACCGGGACACCAGCTTTGAAGAGATGGACGTCGACGCGGTCTTGGCACGCAAGCCGCGCATCGCCGTCGTCGACGAATACGCCCACTCGAACATCCCCGGAAGCCGCAACGCAAAGCGCTGGCAAGACGTCGAGGAACTGCTCGACGCCGGCATCAACGTCCTCTCCACCGTCAACGTGCAGCACCTGGCTTCCCTTGGTGACGTCGTGAGTGCCATCACCGACGTCCGGCAGGCGGAGACAGTGCCCGACGACGTCGTGCGGCGTGCCGATCAAATCCATCTTGTGGACATCTCACCGGAGCTGTTGCGGCAACGGCTGGGCGACGGCAAGATCTATTCGGCGGACAAGATCGACGCTGCCCTGTCCAACTATTTCCGGATGGGCAACCTGACGGCATTACGGGAACTGGCGCTGCTGTGGCTGGCCGACCGCGTGGACGAAGGGCTCGCGAAGTACCGTTCGGAACAGGGGATCGAGGCGAGCTGGCCCGCCCGCGAACGCATCGTCATCGGCCTCACAGGCGGGCCGGAAGGGGAGGTCCTTGTCCGCCGGGCCGCCCGGATCCTCAAGCGCGTCAATGGCGGCGACCTGCTCGCCGTGCACGTCCGCGCCGCTGATGGTGTGGCCTCGGAATCTCCGCAGGCGCTGGAAGCCCAGCGCCTGTTGGTCCGGGACTTGGGTGGCAGCTACCACACGGTGGCAGGGGAGGACCCGGCGAAGGCCTTGCTTGACTTTGCCCGCAGCGTGAACGCGACGCAGATCGTCGTCGGGATTTCCCGGCGTCGGAGCCTCGTCGCCAGGCTGACCGGGCGGGGGATCGGCAACCGGGTGGTGCGTGACTCCGGCGATATTGACGTGCACATGGTTTCGCATCCCTTGGGCGGCCGGGGCGTGGACCGTCCACGGCAGCGGGACCTTGGCCGCACAAGGGTGGTCGTCGGGTTTGCTATGGCGGTGGTCCTGCCGGTTCTTTTGCAGCTCCTGCTGGCGGCGAGTCCTTCCCACAACATCACGACGGCGGTGCTCCTCCAGTTGACGGGCTCGGTTGCCGTCGCCCTGGTGGGCGGGTTGTGGCCCGCTCTGCTCGGTGCCTTGTGGAGCAGCCTGTTGGTGAACTTCTTCTCCATACCGCCCGTGGGGACCCTGACCATCAGCGACCCCGAGAACATCATCGCGTTGCTGGTTTTCGTGGGCGTTTCAGCCGCTGTTGCGGCCGTGGTGGACGTCTCGGCCAGGCGCTCCAAGGAAGCCGCCCGTGCCCGTGCCGAGGCCACCACCCTGGGTGACCTCACGCGCGGGGCATCGAGCGCCGAGGACACCGTCGAAGGACTTTTGAAGCAAGCGTTGGACGTATTCCAGATGCGCGGGGCTGCGTTGTACAGGGCTGGCACGGCGGGCCCGGGCGGCGGGACGGCGGGCGGCTGGCGCCTCGTCGCCAAGGCCGGAGAGGCCGCACCCCTCCCTGCCGACGGCGGCGAAAACACCGAACAGATCGACGCCGGAACCCGCCTGGTCCTGTCCGGCCGCATCCTGCCAGCCAGCGACCGCCGCCTACTCAGCGCCTTCGGCGCGCACCTTTCGGCCCAGCTCGAGCGGCGGCAATTGGCGGCAAGCCGACGTGAAGTCAGGCGCTTGGCCGAAAGCAACACCATGCGAACCTCCATCCTGCGCGCGGTCTCCCACGACTTGCGGACTCCGCTGGCCGGGATCAAATTGGCCGTCGGCGGCTTGCGGCAAAGCAACGTCCACTACACACCGGAGGAGGAACAGGAACTGCTGGCAACCATCGAGGAATGCTCGGACAGGCTCGACGTCCTCGTGGGGAACCTCCTGGACATGTCCCGCATTACCTCGGACTCGGTGAACGCCCTCATTCGCCCGGTGCGCTGGTACGAAGTGATCCCCACGGCCCTCCACGGCATGCCGCCGGGGCGGGTGCGCGTCGACCTGCCCGGGAACATGCCGGAGATCGACGCCGACGCCGGGATGCTGGAACGCGTTATCGCAAACATCGTGGAGAATGCCATCAAGTACGCTCCGGATTCCGATGTTGTGCTGGTGGGAGCCGCTGGTGGCTTCAGCTCGTCCACCCTGGACGGGAGGCCGTCCGGAGAACTGCGCATCATCGACCACGGCCAAGGAGTCCCCGCCGAAAGCGTCGTCAGGATGTTCCAGCCGTTCCAACGGCTCAACGACGTCCCTTCCACCACCGGGGTTGGCTTGGGGCTCGCCGTGGCCAAGGGATTCACGGAGGCGATGGGAGGCACGCTCACCGCGGAAGAGACTCCGGGCGGCGGCCTGACCATGGTCATCCGGCTTCCGCTATCCACAGGGGTCGCGATCCCGCACGAGGAGGCGCAAGCTCCCTTGGAGGCGCAATCCGTTCTTTTGCAGCACCGCCACATGCCGCCGTCGGGCAGTCCGGATAGCGCCTCCGGGGAGGCGGGATGAGCCACGTCCTGGTTGTGGACGACGATCCCCACATCGTCAAGGCCTTGCGGATTACGCTCCAAGCCCACGGTTACACTGTGGCCACAGCGTCCGACGGCGAATCGGCCTTGCGCTCTGCCGCCCAGCACCCGGTTGGCGTCTTGATCCTCGACCTGGGGCTGCCAGACATCGACGGAACCACAGTCATCACCCGCTTGCGTGAGTGGAGTAGCGTACCCATCCTGGTCCTCTCCGCGCGTCACGGCTCGGACGACAAGGTGGAAGCCTTGGACGCCGGCGCGGACGACTACATCACCAAACCGTTCGGGCTCGACGAGCTGCTCGCGCGCCTCCGGGCGATCCTGCGGCGCACCTCTGACCCGGGCGAAGAAGCGCCCGTGCTGGTCACTGAATCGTTCACTGCGGACCTTGCCATGAGACGCGTGACGCGCGACGGCGAAGACGTCCGCCTCACGCCGACGGAGTGGAGGATCCTGGATCTTTTCGTGCGCAATCCCGAGAAGCTGATCACCCAACAGCAGCTCCTCAGCGAGGTGTGGGGCCCGGCCTACGCCAAGGAGGCCAATTACCTGCGCGTGTACATGGCCCAGCTCCGCCGGAAACTGGAACCGGAGCCCGGGAACCCGCGCCATCTGATCACCGAGGTAGGGATCGGGTACCGGTTCATGCCGTGAGCCTTGCTGCGGCAGCATGACCGGCAAACCCGACAGTCTCCCCGGCCTCGACAAGCCGCGCATACGCGCCGCCTGAATCGCGAAGGTTTCCGGGCGTTCCGAACTCCACGATGGCACCGCGCGAGAGCACTGCGAGCTGATCGGCTTTCTCCACGGTGGAGAGCCTGTGGGCGATGGTGAGCGTAGTCCGGCCGACGGCCAGCCGGTCGAGCGCCGCCTGGACATGAGCCTCGGTTGCGTTGTCCAGGGCGGAGGTAGCTTCGTCGAGGACCAGCACTTTCGGATTGCGCAGGATGGTTCGGGCAATCGCCAAGCGCTGCTGTTCTCCTCCGGAGAAGCGGTGGCCCCGGGCGCCGACCATGGTGTCCAGGCCGTCGGGCAAGCTTGCGATCAGGTCCGCGATCTGTGCCGAGGCCAGCGCGCTCCACAGCACTGCGTCGTCCGCGCCGGGTGCAGCCAGCAGCAGGTTTTCCCGGACGGTGTCGTGAATCAAGTACGTCTCCTGGGACACCACGCCAACGATTTTCGTCAGGTCCTCAGGGGCGATGTCGCGCACGTCGACGCCGTCAATGGTGATCCGCCCGGCGGTGGCGTCATGCAGGCGCGGGACCAGCGAGCCCAGCGTCGATTTGCCGGAGCCCGTGAGGCCCACGATTGCGGTGCTGGTGCCGGCCGGAAGCGTGAGGTCGACGTCGAGCAGAACGTCCGTGCCGCCGTCGTACGCGAAACGGACGCCCTCAAAGCGGACCTCGCCGCGCACTGCGGCCGGGTCCAGCGGGACGGGCCGCGCCGGGGGAGTGATCTCGGGAGCCAAGTCCAGGTACTCAAAGATGCGGCTGAACAGGGCCATTGCGGTGACCCATTGGACGCCGAGATCCAGCAAGCTCATGACCGGGCGGAAGATGGCGCCTTGCAGCGCGGTGAACGCCACGAGCGTGCCGATGGTCATGCCGCCGCTGGTGACGGGCAGTCCGGCGGCGAGGTAGATCAGGGCCGGAATGGCCGAGAAGATTATGCCCATGGTGGACATGCGCCAGCGGCCGGCCAACTGGGAGCGCATCTCCAGGCCGATCAGCCTTTTGGAGCTTTCCGTGTAGCGGTGGGCGTCGCGCTTGGTGGTTCCGAGGGTTTTGGAGAGCCTGACGCCGGAGACTGACAGCCCTTCCTCGACCTGGGTGTTCATGGTGGCCAGCTCGCTTTGCAGCGTTGACGTGATGTTGCGCCGGAGCAGGGCCACCCGGCGCGTGAACCAAACAGCCGGCGGTATCACTATCAGGGACAAGAGCGAGAGCCCGGGCGAAATGGCCACCATGGCGATGGCGGTGGCAATGGCCGTGGTCAGGTTGGACGCAACACCGGTCGCGGTGGAGGTGATGACTTGCTGCAGGCCGGAAATGTCGTTGTTCAACCGCGACTGCACCTCGCCACTGCGGGTCCGGGTAAAGAATCCGAGCGATTGCTTTTGCAAGTGGGTGAACAGGCGCGTGCGCAAGGTGTGCATGATCTTCTGGCCCATGCCCGTGGTCATCCACGTCTGCAGCACGCCAATCAGCGCGGTTGCGGCGGCCACGGCGATCAATCCGGCGGCCAGCCACGCGAGCAGTGGCAGATCCTTGCCGGGCAGCGCGACGTCGATGATGTGGCGGACCAGGAACGGCTGCGCCAGGCCGATGATGCTTGAAGCGCTGATGAGAAGCACGACGACGGCGATGGTCGCCTTGTGCGGGGTGAACAGCCCGGCGATCCGTTTGAGGCTCACGGGGTGCTGTTTCAACTGGGTACGGTCCGCGGGATTGAGGCGGGCGGGGCCGCGGCCGGGACTTCGGGCTCCGACGCCCGGTCGATGGGGATTTTGGGTGAGGATGTTCTCCGTCATAAGCACCACCTCCAGTGGCGAGCGGGGCGCGGGAATCGCGCCTACTAATACAGAGGTTACCTCACTATGTGGCTACAGGTCAAATTGCTAGACTGACAGAATGCAGTCACAGCCCTCAGATTCTGCCGACCTTGGCGATCTCTTCCATGCCGCCTTCCGGGGGCTGCGCCGGACCTGGGCCGAGCAGCTGTCTCCGTGGGAGCTGACGCCGCACCAATGGCGGGCGCTCATGACTCTTATGCGCCCGGCGCCAGGGGACCCGATTCGGCTGAAAGACTTGGCGGAACGGCTGCGCATTGCGCCACGATCGGCCACGGAAGTGGTGGACCAGCTCGAGGTCAAAGGCCTCGTCCGCCGCGATCCGGACCCCACGGACCGGCGCGCCACCCTCGTCGCCGCCACCAGGGACGGGCAGCAACTCTTTGCGAAGATCAGCGCTGAAAGGCGTGGCAAGTCTTCCGAGTACTTTGCCCGGCTCAGCGCAGAAGATCGCGCCGAATTGGCCCGGATTCTGGGTCAGCTCGGGGACTGAAGCGAACGCCGCCCGCCTGCCAAGTTGCCGCAGAGTAGGTAGAGTCGAAGCCATGACTCGCCGGAAGGTTCCAGTTGCCCTCGTCGCGCTCCCTTTCGCGTTGTGCCTGATCGCACTTGCGCCAGCAGAGAGAGCGGGGGCCGCAAACTGCGATTCGCAAGGGCTTCTGGGGGTGGTTGGCATGTGCTCTCCCGCCAACTCCCCATCTCCCCGGCCATCGGAAAAACCCACTCCGTCGGCCACGGCTATCCCGCCTGTACAACCGCAACCCCAGCCGGATCCCGGCGTCGCGGTTCCGTCCGGTGGCGCTTCAACGCCTTCGACGGCGGTGACCGTGCGGGCGGACCCAACTCAGGCCGCGCCACCGGCGGCAACCACAGCTACAGTGCCTTCGCCGATCGTTTCCAGCCCGAGCCCCTCGACGCAAAATTCAACCTCTGCGGCGACCGCTACCCGGATTGACCCGGGCGCCCCCGCCCAGAGTGACCATCCCATTGCTCCAAGCGTTTCAGTGGCTGGAATCCTGTTGGCCTTCGGCGGAACCCTCATCGCCGCAGGCGGAGTGGTAGGCCTCAGAAGATATCCGCCGCTCTAACCCCGGCCCGCGGAGTTCATCGGGAAACAGGTAATAGCGGACCCTGCCTCATTCCGGTGGCCATTCCTAGGATTGAAAGCAAGTCGACAAGCTTTCACTAACAAGGAGAACCCCATGACCGAACCATCCCGTGCCCAGCAACTCGTCGGAGACATCTCGCCCAAACTTGCCTCACTCACCGACGACGTTCTCTTCGCTGACGTCTGGGAGCGCCCCGAATTGGCCAAGCGGGACCGGAGCCTCATTACTGTTGCCTGTCTCGTGACAAGCGGCAGCACTGAACAGCTTTTTGGCCACCTGCGTCTCGCGAAGGCAAACGGACTCAGCGAAACTGAATTGAGCGAGGCTATTACGCACCTGGCGTTCTATGCGGGCTGGCCCAAGGCGATGTCCGCCATGGCGGTCGCCAAGCAGGTGTTTGCCGAGTAGCCAAGTCCGCGCGAGTAGCCAAGTCCGCGTCAGGGGCGCTTGGCGCCCCTAGCCCGGTTTGCTGCCGGAAGTCAGGCCTGCGGGGTGTGCCCCTGGAGTGAGGCAATCTGTGCACGCGCGGCTGCGATGAGTTCCTCGTTAGTGTTGGCGTGGCCGTTGAGGCCCCAGCCGCCGTCGGGCGCTTCCGTGAGCAGGACCCAGGTTCGATCAGGCAGCGTCGGGTCCGCGGCCGCCGTCGCGACGAGCGCGGTGAGTCGTTCGACAACGGCGAGCTGCTTTTCGCGGTTCAGCGCGCCCGCGTTCGTGAGCACCTGGACGCGCACGTAATTGCTGTCGCCGTCGACATTCGACAGATCCCCCGCCGGGAATTCATGGATGAATGCCGCCGTGTTCTTGCGGAACATCGGGATATCCGGCACCTGCTCCACACGCATCACCGTCGACGCCAGGTCAATCGCGAGCTGGTGTTTGTCTGCGAAAGTCCCTGCGGTGGCGTACACGTCGATCATGGGCATGGTGCTTCTCCTCTTCGATGCAGTTCAACCGTCATGTGCGTTGCCATCCTTGCACCTTGCTGTCACCGTGTCTTCCTCTGGGCAATCATTTGCGGATCGTCCGGCTTGACGTCCTTGGAAGTGCGGTTCTTCGGCCTGTGCGGCATGATCGGTTCGGATGCGAAGCGTCGCGGGCCGCTCCACATTGATGGAGGGGCATCGATCGCGTAGGCAAGGGCGTATGCGACCCTTTCGTAGTTGACGCGCCAGCCCCTGAAATGTGGCCATGCTTGCTCCGCCGTTACCTCAATCGGGTAATCGACGGTCCGCATGAGTTCCACGGCCGCTTGAAAGTCTTCAAAGGTCACATCGAGTTCGGAATCGGGATCGGGGTCTTCGTCGACCGGGATCCGGATGGCCCGGGCCACTTGGTTCAGGCAGGTGAATCCCATCCGAATGACCAGCCGAGCCCGGGTGCTCGGGGCGGACCCCGGACTCAGGGAAAGCTGCAACGCGGCCGCGTCCATGACGCTGAGGAGGGAGTTGAGCCAGTTCGATTGCGGTGAAGGCGAACGGAACCATACCAGCGTCAGGTAGGTGCTGTGTGATTCGGCGACATCCGCGGCCCATCGCTCCCACCTTTGGTAAAGCTCGCTGAGCTCGCTGGTGCTGGTTTGGGCGGCCATCCCAAACCGTGTGCGCACCAGAAGCTCGGGTCCCCATGAGGGTGAGCCTGCCCTCGATACGAGGAGGGTCACCTCCGCCTCCCGCCTGTTGAAAGCTGCATACAGCGTTGGCAGATAACCGATCTGCAGAGCGATCACGATCAACCCGGTATAGGCGGCGACGTAAACCAACACGGTGTTGCCGACATTCGATGGAGCAGCGTAGCCAAGAGTGAACATCGCGGAGCCAGCCTCGCTTGCGGCTTGCCAGAGGTCACCGTCGACGAAGGGAAGAAGCAGGAGACTGAACGACAAGTCGAACACGATCACCCAAACCAGCAGCCGGACGAACAGCGCCATGGGGGACTGCCAGGCAAGGATCCGATCACGTACTTCGTACGAGGAGACGGGCTTAGTGATGACAAAGAAGATTTTCGCAGTGACCAAATGGGTCATCCGTGAAAGGTTGCTGTGCAGCGGGCGTGGCACGATCAGCGTTCCGATCACGCTCATCCAGTTCAGGAGCAACGCAAGCAACCCGACTGAAAAACATGCCCACACGAATACAGTCAATGTGCTCTTTCGACATTATTAGACACCAATTCAGCTATTGACCATCGGTAGGTACAAAGCTGATGAGGCTCGTATCATTCATTCCACCCTCGGATCTTGTCAAGGGTAAGCGGCTGCGCCGTACTTCGGTGCGACGTCACTAGCAAAGCATCGCCGGAGAGTTAGGGAGTAACCATCGTGGCACGCCATCTTATCCTCGGCGCCGGACTCGTAGGCGGGACGCTCGCGAGGCAGCTCTCCGCCCGTGGAGACCAGGTAACTCTCGGCACGCGCAGCGGCACTACGGTCCCCGGGGCGACTCCCGTGAAACTGGACGCGAGCAACCCGGCCGACGTGACACGGGCTGCGCGTGGAGCCGACACGATCTTCGTTTGCACCAATCCGCCCTACACCAATTGGGTAGCCGATTGGCCTCCGATCTTCGACGCCGTGATCAAGTCGGCGCGTGACTCCGGGGCCGGTCTTGTGCTCATGGGCAACCTCTATGCGTACGGCCCGCCGGACGGTCCGATGACCGAGCATTCACAGCTCGCCACCACCGAGAAGAAGGGCCTCGTGCGCAAAGCGGGTTGGGAGAAAGTCCTTGCCGCGCACGAACGCGGTGAAATCCGGGCCGTGGAGGTTCGGGCGAGCGACTACTTCGGTCCTGGGGCGGCGGGGATGTCGACGCATCTTGGCGGCGGCTTTTTTCAACCACTCCTGGCCTCCAAAACGGCGCGTGTCGTGGGGGACCCCGCACTGGAGCACAGTTGGAGCTTCCTGCCCGATATCGCCGCGACACTTATCGCGGCCGCAGACCACCCGGGCGAATGGGGACGGGCCTGGCATGTGCCGAGTGCATCCGTCCCGCGCTCGGAAATCGCGCGGCAGGTGAATGAGCGTTGGGGCGTGAATGGCCGGGTGGCCCCGATCCCGCAGTGGTCACTTAAAGCCCTCGGCACCGTCATTCCGATCATGCGCGAGATCTCAGCTTCCAGCTACCAATTCACGATGCCCTTCGTGATCGACTCCGAGGAGACGCGGAAGATGCTGGGTGTTAAGGCAACATCGTGGGACCAAGCACTGGAGGTCACTGTGGACAGCTACCGCAAGCCCGAAACGAGCCATTCGGTGCGGTGACTAACCCGTCCGCTCAACCGCCGCAAGGATGGCCTCGCCGAGTTCATGGGGCTTCGTGAACTGGGGCCAGTGTCCGGTGGGCAGATCCATGAATTCCACGTCGTTGATGCGCGCGAGCTCAGCTACGAAGGGGTGGCCGGACTCGATCCACTCGCCGAGCAGGCTGGAGGGGAACTCGCACGCGATGATGGTGGCGGGGACGTCGTAGCGGCGCACATCGTGCAAGCGCTGCTTATCTGTGGTCACGTTCTTTGGCTCCGGGATGGCGCGTGCCCGGAACGCGGCCCGCAGCTCCTCGTTGAGGTCCACGAGGTCCTCGTTTTCGAACAGCTCCCATGGCGGCAAGGGCACGGCATCGCCCTCGACAGGCAGTTCGTCGTTGATGACGCCGCCCTCGCCAAGCGGTCCGCTGTCCACGTAGACCGCCCGGACCACCCGGTCCGGGCGGGCGTCGACGGCTCCGTGGATGATGGCACCTCCACCGGAGTGGCCGACCAGTACAACAGGACTGCCAACGGCGTCGACGGCTGCCACTACTGCCTCGATGTGATCCCTGAGGCCGATACCGGACCTCGGGGCGTCAATTGCCTCCAGCCCAGGCAGCGTGAGCGGGTGGACCGTGTGGCCCGCAGCAACGAGCGGCGGCGTGACCTCCGACCACGAAGAAGCGTCCAACCAGAATCCGGGAACCATGATGATGTCCATGCCGGTACCCTACGACGGGCCACCGACAGAATGAACCCTTGCGTTGGTCCCGCACGCCGGAACGCGCCAACAGCTCAGACCGCTGCGGTCCGTCCCGATCGAAGGAGGGGCGCGAAGAACGCGGCCAGTTCCGCCGTCGCGGTCAAGGGCAAGACGTTCGCCACGTACTGGTCCGGCCGCACCACCACCACGACGCCGTCGCGGTCGAGGCCACGCAGCTCGAAGATGTCTGCCGAAGGATCGGTGCCGTAGACGTTCTCAAGGTAGGTGAGCTTGAACGGTCCGACCTCCGGCTTGAATGCTTCCGGCACCGCTCCGATGTCGACGCTCGTGTGCTCCTGCTGGTAGATCACCTTCACGTCGAACCACGCGTCCCGGTCAGCGCCCGACGGCGTTGCGGCCAGCGGCGAGTCCGGCGAGTTCGCGATCCACTCGGCAAAGTCGGCGACGGCGGACGCTCCCCCCTGTGCCGTTCCCGCACCCGCAGCGTCCGCGAAGACGTAGATGCGCCACCGTCCGTCAGCCTTGGCCTGGTGGCCGAGCTGTAGCGGGTTGGTATCGCAGACGCGCACCACGGGCGCGGACTTGAAACGCTTACCGATCGTGAATCCCGTGGCCAGGCCTTGATGTGTTGGCTCGGCGATCAGCGGCGAGGGAGCGTAATGGGTCATGAAGCCGGCAGGGAACTCTGCGGTGCTCACGTAGAAGTTCTCCAGCTCGGTGGGGTCCTCAAATTCCTCGGGCTTCTTCGCCATGAGCGTGGACCACTCTTTGTCGAAGTCGATGAGGTTCTTGGCAATGACTTGGCGCTCGGCGGAGTACGTGGAGAGGAGGCTCTCCGGGCTGCGGCCTTCGAGTACGTGTCCGAGCTTCCATGCCAGGTTGAAGCCGTCCTGCATGGAGACGTTCATTCCCTGTCCGGCCTTCGCGCTGTGGGTGTGGCATGCGTCGCCGGCAATGAACACGCGCGGTGTGCGCGTGCCGCGCTCGTCCGGCAGGACGTCGTCGAACCTGTCCGTGAGGCGGTGGCCCACTTCGTACACGCTGTGCCAGGCGACGTTACGCACATCGAGCGTGTAGGGATGGAGGATGTCGTTGGCCTTGGAGATGATCTCCTCGATGGTGGTGTTCCGCACGGAGCGGTTGTCGTTCCGATCCACCTCGCCAAGGTCGACGTACATGCGGAAGAGATGGCCGCCTTCGCGCGGGATCAGGAGGATGCTGCCGCCCGTGCCGGACTGGATGGCGCACTTCGTGCGGATGTCGGGGAAGTCCGTGACGGCAAGGACGTCCATGACGCCCCACGCGTGGTTGGCCTGGTCGCCGGCGAGGGTGCAGCCGATCGACTCGCGCACCTTGCTCCGCGCCCCATCCGCGCCCACGACGTACTTGGCCCGGACAATGCGCTCCTGGCCTTCCTTGGGTCCGGCGGTGTGGAGGAGCGTGACGGTGACGGGGTAGTCGCCATCGTTGGTGACCTCGAGGCCGCGGAACTCGTATCCGTAGTCGGGGGTCATGCGGGTGGGGGAGTTCGCCATGTACTCGGCGAAGTAGTCCAGCACGCGCGCCTGGTTGACGATCAGGTGCGGGAATTCGCTGATATCCCCGGTCGGATCGTCGAGGGCCCGCGCGGTACGGATGATGAGTGAAGGGTCTGACGGGTCCGGCTTCCAGAACGCCATCTCGGTGATCCGGTACGCCTCGGCAATGATCCGCTCGGCGAATCCGAAGGCTTGGAATGTCTCCACGCTCCGGGCCTGGATTCCGTCGGCCTGCCCGATCGCGAGCCTGCCGGGGCGACGCTCCACGATACGGGTTGTGACGCCCGGGAACTGGGACAACTGCGCGGCGGCGAGCATGCCGGCGGGCCCGCTGCCGACGATGAGTACGTCGATCTCGTCGGGAAGATCAGTGGGTCTGTTGATGCCGACGCCGGCGGCCGCCTGGACACGCGGGTCGCCGGATACATAACCGTGGTGGTGGAACTGCATGGGCTTTCCTCACTTCATTGTGCGGTTGTTCAATTATAGAACTGTGAATTCTTTATTTGAACCTTTGTTTGGATTCATACTGTACGGCAGGCGTGACGGGGGCTACAAGGGCCTCACGATCCGTCCGGGGATGCAGGGGGTTGACGTCCCGAAACTCCAGGGTCATAGTTATCGTATACGATTTCGTACTCGATGAGGAGTGAAACTTGGAACAGGTCACCGACCACACCCTGGCCGCGGCCCGCAAGGTCATCGCGGTGCATATCAACTACCCCAGCCGGGCAGCCCAGCGCGGCCGTACGCCGGAGCAGCCGTCGTACTTCCTGAAGCCGTCGTCCTCCCTGGCACTCAGCGGCTCAACGGTGGAGCGTCCGGCTGGCTGTGAACTCCTCGGCTACGAGGGCGAGATCGCGCTGGTCATCGGCACGCCCGCCCGCCGCGTGGGTCTGGAAGACGCCTGGAGCCACGTCCAATGGGTCACGGCCAGCAACGACCTCGGCGTCTACGACCTCCGCTACGCGGACAAGGGCTCCAACCTCCGGTCCAAGGGCGGCGACGGCTTCACCCCGGTAGGCCCCGCGCTCATTCCGGCCGCCGACGTCGACCCCTCCGGGCTGCGGATCCGCACCTGGCACAACGGCGAACTCGTCCAGGACGACACCACCGAAGACCTGCTGTTCCCCTTCGCGCGCCTCGTCGCCGATCTGTCCCAGCTCCTCACCCTCGAAACCGGGGACATCATCCTGACCGGCACCCCGGCCGGCGCTTCCGTCGCCCAACCCGGCGACGTCGTCGAGGTTGAAGTCACCGCTGGCGACTTCAGCAGCGGTCGCTTGGCCACCACCGTGACGGAAGGTACGACGGCGTTCGCGGACTTCGGCGCTCGGCCCAAATCCGACGACACGCAGCGGGAGGAAGCATACGGTTCTCGGGAAGCAGCGGGGCTTCCCGCCGTCGTGCCTGTCCTGACCCCGGAGCTGAAGAAGAAGCTCGAAAGCGTGGCGACCGCGACGTTGTCCAGCCAGTTGCGCAAGCGCGGGCTGAACAACGTGAGCATCGACGGCCTGCAGGCCACCCGCCCGGACCGCCGCGTCGTCGGGCTCGCCCGGACGCTGCGCTATGTCCCCAACCGCGAGGACCTCTTCACGACCCACGGCGGAGGATTCAACGCCCAGAAACGCGCCATCGACTCCGTCAACGAAGGCGAAATCCTGGTCATGGAAGCCCGCGGCGAAAAAGGCACCGGGACCGTCGGAGACATCCTGGCGCTGCGTGCCCAGATGCGCGGCGCCGCCGCGATCATCACCGACGGCGGCGTGCGCGACTATTCCGCGGTGGCGGGGCTGGACATGCCCACCTACTTCGCCAACCCGCACCCCGCCGTCCTGGGCCGCCGGCACATCCCGTGGGACACGGACATCACCATCGCCTGCGGCGGGGCCACGGTCCAGCCCGGGGACATCATCGTGGCCGATTCGGACGGGATCCTCGTGATTCCGCCGGCCATCGCCGACGAACTGGTGGACGAGTGCATCGCGCAGGAGAAGGAAGAGGCCTTCATCTTCGAGATGGTCAAGCAGGGCAACAGCGTGGACGGTCTGTACCCGATGAACGCCCAGTGGCGTGCCCGTTACCAGGAGTGGGAAGGAGCCCAAGGTGACTGAAACCGCCGTCGGGAGCAAGTCCGAGCAGGCCTATGCCGCCGTGAAGGCGCGCATCGTGGAGGGCACCTACACGCCGGGATACCGGCTGGTGCTGGCCAAGATCGCCGAGGACCTCGGCGTGAGCGTGGTTCCGGTCCGGGAGGCGATCCGCCGCCTGGAGGCCGAGGGGCTCGTGACGTTCGAGCGCAACGTCGGCGCCACGGTCTCCGGGATCGATCCGACCGAGTACCTGTACACGATGCAGACCCTGAGCATCATCGAGGGCGCGGCCACAGCGCTGTCTGCACCTTTGATCGACTCCGTGGCCATTGCCCGGGCCCGTGCGGTCAATGCCGAGATGCGCGACTGCCTGGAGCATTTCGATCCGGTCCGCTTCACGGCGCTGAACCAGGATTTCCACAGCGTGCTCTTTGAACACTGCCCCAATCCGCACATCCTGGACCTCGTGCACCGGGGTTGGAACCGGCTGGCCTCGATCCGGGCCTCGACATTCCGCTTCGTCCCTGGCCGTGCGCAGGAATCCGTCAAAGAGCACGAGGCGCTGCTTCAGCTCATCGAAAGCAACGCCGACGCCGACACCATCGAACAAGCCGCCCGCCGCCACCGCAGCGCCACCCTCGACGCATACCTCGCACAGACCAACGCGGGGTCACTTAGCGCCCATTAGAGGGCCCAACATGGGCCGTAAGTGACCCCGCGTTCCAATAGCAAAGGAGAAAACAATGACGTTCACTGCACCAGAAACCACCCATTACGTCCCGAAGGACCTTCCCACCCACATCCAGCACTTCATCAACGGCGAATTCGTTGACTCGGTCAGCGGGAAGACCTTCGACGTCCTGGACCCGGTCTCCAACACCAACTACGCCACCGCAGCGGCCGGGCAGAAGGAAGACATCGACCTCGCCGTTGCCGCGGCCCGCGAAGCCTTCGTGAACGGCCCGTGGCCGAAGATGAAGCCGCGCGAACGTGCCCGCGTCCTGAACAGGATCGCCGACGCCGTCGAAGCCCAGGAGGAGCGCCTCGCCGAACTGGAGACCTTCGACACCGGCCTGCCGATCACCCAGGCCAAGGGCCAGGCGTTGCGTGCGGCGGAGAACTTCCGCTTCTTCGCGGACCTGATCGTGGCCCAGTTCGACGACGCCATGAAGGTCCCGGGCTCCCAGATCAACTACGTGAACCGCAAGCCGATCGGCGTCGCGGGCCTGATCACGCCGTGGAACACCCCGTTCATGCTCGAGTCCTGGAAACTCGCCCCCGCCCTGGCCACCGGCAACACCGTGGTCCTGAAGCCGGCCGAGTTCACCCCGCTCTCGGCCTCGCTCTGGGCGCAGATCTTCAAGGACGCAGGCCTGCCCGACGGCGTGTTCAACTTGGTCAACGGGCTCGGCGAGGAAGCCGGTGACGCCCTCGTCAAGCACCCGGACGTGCCTCTGATCTCCTTCACGGGTGAGACCACCACGGGCCAGACGATCTTCCGCAACGCCGCCGCCAACCTCAAGGGCCTGTCCATGGAGCTGGGCGGGAAGTCCCCGTGCGTCGTGTTCGCCGACGCCGACCTGGACGCCGCGATCGATTCGGCACTATTCGGGGTCTTCTCCCTCAACGGAGAACGCTGCACCGCCGGTTCGCGGATCCTCGTCGAACGCGCGATCTATGACGAGTTCTGCGAGAAGTACGCCGCCCGCGCGAAGAATATCGTCGTCGGCGACCCGCACGACCCCAAGACCCAGGTCGGCGCACTCGTCCACCCCGAGCACTACGAAAAGGTCGCCTCGTACGTGGAGATCGGCAAGTCCGAAGGCCGGCTGCTCGCCGGCGGGGGACGCCCGGAAGACTTGCCCGCAGGGCTCAACAACAGCAACTACATCGCGCCGACGGTGTTCGCCGACGTCGCGCCCGACGCCCGGATCTTCCAGGAGGAGATCTTCGGTCCTGTCGTCGCGATCACCCCGTTCGAGAACGACGACGAAGCCCTCGCCCTGGCGAACAACACCAAATACGGCCTGGCGGCCTACATCTGGACCCAGAACCTGACCCGCGCGCACAACTTCGCGCAGAACGTCGAGGCTGGCATGGTGTGGCTCAACAGCCACAACGTCCGGGACCTACGCACCCCCTTTGGCGGGGTCAAGGCCTCGGGCCTGGGCCACGAAGGCGGCTACCGCTCCATCGATTTCTACACCGACCAGCAAGCCGTGCACATCACCCTCGGCGCTGTGCACACCCCGAAGTTCGGCGCCTGACCCCGCCCAGCCCAACTACCTCGCACTTGTTGTCGTTATGGGGCTCCAAAACGACACTTACTGCGAGTCAGTTGGGCGGCACCCGGCACCAAAGGCGAGCATCCCGCCGTCGAACACCACAGACCCTTTCAAAGAAGAGAGAACCCCATGAGCAACTTCGTCCCGACCCCCACCGTCCCGGCGCCGGATATCGTCCGCTGCGCCTACCTTGAACTCGTGGTCACGGACCTCGCCAAGTCCCGCGAGTTCTACGTGGACCTGCTCGGCCTGCACGTCACCGAGGAAGACGAGAACACCATCTACCTGCGCTCCTTCGAGGAGTTCATCCACCACAACCTGGTCCTGCGCAAGGGACCCGTCGCCGCCGCGGCAGCGTTCGCGTACCGGGTGAAGTCCCCTGCCGAAGTCGACGCCGCCGAGGCCTACTACCGCGAATTGGGCTGCCGGGTGGAGCGCCGCAAGGACGGCTTCACCAAGGGCGTCGGCGACTCCGTCCGCGTCGAGGACCCGCTGGGTTTCCCGTACGAGTTCTTCTACGAGGTGGAGCACGTCGAACGCCTCACCCAGCGCTACGACCTCTACTCCGCCGGTGAGCTGGTCCGCCTGGACCACTTCAACCAGGTCACCCCGGACGTTCCCCGCGGCCGGGCCTACCTGGAGGACCTGGGCTTCCGCGTGTCCGAGGACATCAAGGATTCCGACGGCGTCACGTACGCCGCGTGGATGCACCGCAAGCAGACCGTGCACGACACCGCCCTGACCGGGGGCAACGGCCCGCGCCTGCACCACATCGCCTTCTCCACGCACGAGAAGCACAACATCATCCAGATCTGCGACAAGATGGGCGCCCTGCGCATCAGCGACCGGATCGAACGAGGCCCGGGCCGGCACGGCGTGTCCAACGCGTTCTACCTGTACATCCTGGACCCGGACGGGCACCGCATCGAGATCTACACCCAGGACTACTACACCGGTGACCCGGACAACCCCACGGTCACCTGGGACGTCCACGACAACCAGCGCCGCGACTGGTGGGGCAACCCCGTGGTCCCGTCCTGGTACACCGAGGCCTCCCTCGTCCTGGACCTGGACGGCAACCCGCAGCCGGTCGCCGTCCGCGAGGAAAAGAGCGAAATGGCGGTCACCGTGGGTGCCGACGGCTTCTCGTACACGCGCCAGCCCGAGGACGGCCCCGCGGGGGAAAAGAAGGGCTTCAAGGTCGGCTCGCAGCTCTAGGCCGGCGGCCCTCAACGTATGCTGACCGCAGGATGGCCGAACGGAGTGTGGAGATGCTTGACCCGAAGACGATAGAAATCATTGCCGACGAACTAGTAGAAGCAGGCCGGAGCCGGACCCCGGTTCCGCGCCTGACCGCCCGCTACCCGGAGATGACGGTGGAGGATTCCTACGCCGTGCAGCAGTTATGGCGGCGCCGGAACGAGGACGCCGGCCGGAAGCTGGTGGGCCGCAAGATCGGGCTGACGTCCAAGGCGATGCAGGCCGCCACGGGCATCACGGAACCGGACTATGGCGCGATTTTCGATGACATGGTCCTGGACACCGGGTGCTCGGTGGCGTGGGACCAGTACACCCACCCCCGGGTCGAGGTGGAACTGGCGTTCGTGCTCAAGAAGGACCTCTCCGGGCCCGGCTGCAGCATCTTCGACGTCCTGAACGCCACCGACTACGTGGTTCCGGCCCTTGAGATCCTGGATTCCAGGATCGAGATGGAGGGCCGGACCGTCGTGGACACCATCTCGGACAACGCGGCCATGGGTGCCATGGTGGTCGGCGGACGCCCGGTTCGCCCGGACGCCATCGACCTCCGCTGGGTATCGGCGATCCTGTACAAAAACCAGGTGGTGGAGGAAACTGGCGTCGCCGCCGGCGTCCTGGACCACCCCGCCAACGGCGTGCACTGGCTCGTTAACAAGATCGCCCCGCACGGTGACGGGCTGAAGGCCGGGGAGATCATCCTCGCCGGCTCCTTCACCCGCCCCCTCTGGGTATACAAAGGCGATACCGTCCACGCCGACTACGGTCCCTTGGGAGTTGTCACATGCCGGTTCGAGTAGAACCAGACCGCACGTTCCGTCAAGCCCTGGCCGCCGCGGACAGGCCACTCGCCGGGATGTGGGTGTGTTCCGGCAGCCCGCTCATCGCCGAACTGTGCGCCGGGGCCGGGCTGGACTGGCTCCTGATCGACGCCGAACACAGCCCCAACGGCCTCGAATCCATCCTCGCCCAGCTCCAGGCCGTCCGCGGCTACCCCGTCCAAGCCGTGGTCCGCCCGCCGGTCAACGACACCGTGCTCCTCAAGCAATACCTGGACCTGGGCGTGCAGGACCTGCTCATCCCCATGGTCAACTCCGCCGCGGAGGCACAGGCCGCCATCGCCGCCGTCCGCTACCCGCCGCACGGGGTCCGCGGCGTCGGCTCCGCCCTGGCCCGCGCCTCGCGCTGGAACCGCATCCCGGACTACCTCGCCCGCGCCGCCGAAACCATCAGCGTCACCGTCCAGATCGAAACCGGGGCCGCCGTCGCCGCCGTCGAGGAGATCCTCGCGGTCGACGGCGTCGATGCCATCTTCCTCGGCCCCTCGGACCTCGCGGCGTCCATGGGCCTCCTCGGCGAACAGGAACACCCCACGGTGCGCGCCGCCGTCGAGCACTGCCTCGCCGCGGCAAAGACCGCGGGCAAACCGGCCGGCGTCAACGCCTTCGGCGAGGCCACGGCCCGTGCTTACATGGACGCCGGTGCCTCGTTCCTGCTGGTCGGCGCCGACGTCGCGCTCCTAGCGCGCGGCACCGAAGCCCTCGCCGACAAGTTCATCCCAACAAACCCCGACGGCGGAGCGGCCTTAGGCGGGACAGGTGACGCCCCGTCGAGCTACTGAACTAGGTAGGTAGTCGGTACTCTTCCGGAGGTCCTTGGACGGAGCTACATTGGATATCCCGAGGCCGCTCGGGGGCGGTCGAGGAGGGGGTCGGCCGCAATTTCAATGGAGCATGCCGTGGTCCCGCAACCAGATCTCAATCCTCAACAAGCCGCAGCCATCGCCGAATCGCCGGCTGCACGGCGTCCAGGCCCCGTGGAGTACGATCTGCGGGCTGTTTACGTCCCGCAGTCCGGGCTGTTCCTGGACGATGAGGGGCGCGAATTCTTTGTAACCGCCGTGGAATTCTGGGAGCACGCGACGGTAGTCAGTCTGTGCTGGAAACGCAGGCCCATGGCAGGGCAGGGAAGTCCGCCCTTGGTTGCGACGGATGAGCACGACCGGGTGCTGGGCGTGAAGCGCATTTGGAACGTTGGTGCGCGGTCGATCCAGCATTTTGAACCGATCTCGACGTCGGCCCGCGCATTAACGGTGCTCATCGCGAGGAAAACGGGAACACAGGAACTGTTTAGCTGCAGGACGCCCCCGGAAAAGAAAGACGCAACGAAGTAAGCTAGGCGGAGCGCGCGATGCCCCGCGTTGACCGGCGGATATGCTCGGGTGTGAGACCGGTCAGCGAGGCAAGTTCAAGGTCATCGCAGGCTTGGGTGCGGAGCGCCGTGACAATCAACGCTTCCCGCTGATTAACGATCCGGTCGCGATGCCTTTCGGCTGCTTTGAGTTGCTCGCTTTTCGCCCTCAGGCCATCCACATGCGCGCCTCGCGTGAGCCCGCTCGGGTGAAGGTCGTCATAAGCCAAACCGATGGTTCGGACAGCCCGAATGTTTTCCCCGGTCACCGCCGAAATTGTGGCCAACGTGAGCCCGTCTTCAAGGGCCTGGGCGATCATCTCGTTGCGGGCAGCGGTCAATGTGCGGATGGCGCTCGAAGCATGGGACAGGAGTTGCCTGTGCGCCGCGAGGGCGTGCGTGAGCTTGGCACGCTCTCCTTTGGCCACGGTTTGGGACCGGGCTGGAACCTTGGCCCGGTAGGTATACCTGCCGGTGGTTGACGGGCCCGGAAGGGACCCGGATTGGGCTGGCATTGGATCCCTTTCGGACTCTTCGCGAACTTCTGATCTATGAAATCTAGGCGGTGTTCGCAGAGCCGCGGAAATACCAATACCGCGTGAACCCATAAGCGAAGTGCATGGAAGATTCCCATATGGGGTTGAAATGTCCCTAAACGACCACAGAATCCCTATATAGATCAGGTGGTCATAAGGGCCTCTTATTGATCCACGCACATTAGGTCTTATCCACGGCGCCCGGCAGTGCCTAGTCTCGAAATTGGGGATTCGACACCCGAATCCTGAGTTTCACGATTCTGGAGAAGACAAATGTCCGAGTACCTGCCGGCGTCGAGGGTCACACGCATCAAGTCCTCAGCGAGCGTTGCGGCCGCCGCCCGCGTCCGTGAACTACGAGCCGAAGGCATCCCGATCATCGACCTGACCGTCGGCGAGCCGGACTTCGACACCCCCGGCCACATCAAGGCGGCAGCGATCGAAGCGATCAACGCCGGCCAGACCAAGTACACCTCGGTGACTGGAACGCCGGAACTGCAGACCGCCATCCTCCGCCGGATTGAAAGCCACACCGGCGTGCGCTACGAAGCGAACCAGCTGACCATCGGCGGCGGTGCCAAGCAAGTCCTCTACGTAGCACTCATGGCTTCGCTCAACGAGGGCGACGAGGTCATCGTCCCCGCACCGTACTGGGTGTCCTACCCGGACATGGTCCTCGCCAACGACGGCACGCCCGTGATCGTCGCTTGCGGAGAAGACACCGGCTTCAAGCTCACACCAGCCGCCCTCCGCGAAGCCATCACGCCCAAGACGAAATGGCTCATCCTCAACGCTCCGTCCAACCCGACGGGAGCCGTGTACACACGCGAAGAACTCCAGGCCCTGGGTGCCGTCCTTGAGGAATTCCCGCATGTCTACATCCTCACGGACGAGATCTACGACGAAATCCACTTCGGCGACGGCCGGGTGACCAGCCTCGTCACTGCCGTTCCGACCCTCCGCGACCGCATCCTCCTGGTCAACGGAGTCTCCAAGGCCTACGCAATGACCGGTTGGCGCCTTGGCTACGGCGTAGGTCCAGCGCCTTTGATCGCAGCGATGAACAAGCTGCAGTCGCAGACCTCATCCTGCCCGTCCTCGGTCAGCCAGGCAGCTGCGGCGGCCGCCCTGAACGGCGACCAGTCGTTCGTCCGGGACAGCGTGGAGGTGTACCGCAAGCGCCGGGACGTCGCCGTCGAAGGCCTCAACGCCATAGACGGACTTTCCGTCGCGCCGGCCGAGGGTGCCTTCTACGCTTACGTGAATTGCAGCGGCGTCATCGGCAAGACCGCTCCGGACGGCACGGTCATTGAGAACGACCAGGACTTCACGCTGTACCTCCTCAACGCGGCTGCGGTCGCCGTCATCCAGGGCTCGGCCTACGGCCTTGGCCCCTACTTCCGGATCTCCTTCGCCACATCGCTGGAGACCATCAACGCCGGCGTGGACTCGATCCGCAAGGCAGTCAGCGCCCTCAACTAAGCCCCACGGGCACCCCAGAAGCCAGCCAAGAGAAAGATTCAGGAAATGATCCACGTCAAGACCAAGTTCCAGAGGCCCGACGCCGACGTCGTCAGCCGCCTCGCGGCGTTCTCCTCCGCGACCATCCACGAAGCCCAGGGCCGCCGCGGCGCCCTGAGCTCCAAGATCAAGCCGATCGACCGCTCGATGTCCTTCTGCGGCCCGGCCGTGACCGTGGCCTGTGCCCCGCAGGACAACCTCATGCTGCAGGTTGCC
The DNA here is from genome assembly GCF_056398685.1 of Arthrobacter sp. 01T428. Lineage (NCBI taxonomy): Bacteria > Bacillati > Actinomycetota > Actinomycetes > Micrococcales > Micrococcaceae > Arthrobacter > Arthrobacter sp. 01T428. The sequence continues at coordinate 72,958 of NZ_JBFTPW010000011.1, forward strand.
ATCCACTACGCCCAGGCCGGCGACGTGGTCCTGGTCGGTGCCCAGGAATTTTCCGACGCCGGAACGTTCGGCGACGTCTTGGGCAATGCCATGAAAGCCAAGGGCATTGCGGCGATGGTGACGGATTCCGGCGTGCGGGACACCCAGGACCTCATTGAATTGGGCCTGCCGGTATTCTCGGGCAGCGTCTGCATCAAAGGCACGGTCAAGGAAACCCTCGGACCCATCAACCACCCCCTGGTGTTCGGCGATGAGATCATCTACCCCGGAGACATCCTCCGCGGTGACGCTGACGGCGTCGTTGTCGTCCGCCGTGAGGAAGCGGAGGAGGTCATCGCGCTCTCCCAGGCCCGGGACGACGCCGAACGCGACCTCATCAAGGCCTACCACGCCGGAGGCACCACCATCGAGTTGTGCGGACTAACGGAAAAGCTGAAGGCCAAGGGACTGCTGGTCGAAGACTGATTGTCACGCTGGGGCCGGTCACCGAATGCGGTGGCCGGCCTTTTGCGCGCCCGTTTCCGGGCACGAAGAAGGCGCCTTGCCTGGGGCAAGGCGCCTTGGGTGGTTAGTCGAGTCAGTCCAGTCCGGGGTGTCCTGGCCGTGCGTCGACCAGGTACCACTCGATGCTGTGTCCGGCATGGGGCGGCATGAGGCTTCCTTCGAAGACGAAGAGGGGCTCGCCCACGCCGCCCAAAGGACGCCAGAAACCGTTCCTAGGGCAGTGGAATCCGGTCCGTGCGCTGATCGTTCCGAGGGTTGGATTCGAAACCCACCGGGTCTGGCTGATCTTTTTCACCGCTGTTTCCTTTGATTGGGTTCACGGAATCCGCGAGCCGCTTTCGAATTACTTGCTAATTCGATAATAGGAAATAAAAATGCCCGTGAATAAGACCAAAGATGTCTGTCCGGATAAGGCAATGTTATGGATGGATCAACCCTAGGATGGATCGGCCGCGTACTTGCTGATCAACTGTTGCTGCAGCATCTCCTTGACCAGGATGAGCACGGCAGAGGCGGCCTCTGACAGCGGTTCGTGGTCGGGGGTGCACAGGGCGATCTTGCTCTGCAGGGCCGGTTCGACGATCCGCAGGACCTTGAAGTTCTCATCAGGGAAGAGCGCATCGGCAGCCGATTTCGGCAGCACGGTGGCCCCGAGGTTTGCGCGGATGAGCCGGACAAGCGACGGAACCGACTCCACTTCTCCTACGAGCCGCAGGGGCAACCCGTGCTCGGCCAGTCCCTTTTCGATGATCTGGCGCAGGGTGTGGTTCTTTTCGGGGAGGAACAGTCCAAGGGTGCTGGCTTCTTCAAGAGTGACAGTAGTGCGGCCCTGGGCAACATCGACGTCTTCGTGGGTGACCAGGTGCAGGTCTTCCACGATCATGGTGGTGAACTGAACCCCGCGGATCTTCCCCGGCTCGTAGATCAGGGCCATGTCGAGGCGCCCGTTCTTAATTGCTTCGCTCAGCACGCCCCCGAAGATCTCGGTCAAATGCACCACGATGTCCGGGTATCGCCGGCCGACCTCCCGGATGATCTGCGGTGTGAGGCTGGAGGCCATGCTGTACGGTGCGATGGCGATGGACACCCTGCCCGATGGTGCGGCCCCGGATGTCGCTACGTCCTGCCGCGCTTGTTCAACAAGCCGCAGGATGGTCTGGGCATGGCGGTAGAGTGTGTGCCCCGCGGCGGTCGGCTCGACACCTTGCTTACTGCGGATCAGCAGGCGCTGCTTCAAATCGCTTTCCAGTGCCGACACCTGCTGGCTGAGGGCAGGCTGGGCGACGTGGAGCGCTGCAGCGGCCTTGGTGATGCTCCCCGAATCGACGATCTTTACAAAATATGAGAGCTTCCGCGTATCCATCGGTCTGCCTTCCTCCAAGTCCACTTGGGGCCTGGATGCCATAAGGAAATTCTATGTAGGGACACACAATCCGTCTTTGTGTGACCTGTCTCTCAGCGACTAATTTGAGATCCACATCCCCATGGTGGCGTTTCCCAACCATTTACTGACAGTTCGTTGACTCCCCATCATCCGAATTGTCCCGATACCCAAATATAGACGCATTCGGGACGCTGCCTCACAAATCGATCGTCATGCAAAGAGCACCCCATGAGACTTTCGGGCACATCGCCCTCCGGCAACAGCGGCAGGTCCACCGCGCGCGCCGCCGCCCGCCGTCGTCGACCTTCAGCACGGAGGACGACGACGGCGGCCCGGCAGCATGCCGTCTCCGCCACCAGCATGTGTGCCGTAGGTCATAACCGGGAGCTATCCCGTGATAGGGAATAGGTCTTTGTGCCCGAAGTTCGTGGGTGCGAGACTTCTATCACCAAAGAATTACCGACAGTTCCCCGGATTGAAGAATTTTAGCTAAACACTTTCAATCGAAAAGGCGACTGAGTTTACCGGATATTCCAGCCGTTCGAGCGGAATTGCCGGACCCCAATGCAGAACCACGGAAAGAGAACCACGTGAACCCGACAATTGATCTTGTAGCGGATCTTGGAGAGGGATTCGGTGCCTACACCATAGGCAGCGACACCGATCTTCTGGAGATCGTTTCAAGTGCCAATATCGCTTGCGGGTTCCACGCGGGCGATCCGGACATCATGGACGCCACGGTCGCCGAATGCGTTCGCCGCGGAGTGGGAATCGGAGCCCACCCGAGCTTCCCGGACCTGCGTGGTTTCGGCCGCCGGGACATGGGCCTGACTGCCAACGAAGTGCGTGCGGATGTGCTCTACCAACTGGGCGCCCTGAACGGCTTCGCTGCCTTCCACGGAACCAAGGTGACCCACATCGCGCCGCACGGCCGGCTGGGAAATCTCGTCGCCGTCCGGGCGGATTACGCGGAGGCCGTGGCTGAGGCCGCTGCCCGCGTGGACAACGAACTGATCGTGGTCGCGCAGGAGGGCGAGTTGGCCAAGGCGGCACGTTCCGCCGGCCTGGACGTGGCGATTGTGGGCATTGTCGATCGTGCCTACCAGGAAGACGGGACCCTGGTCCCGCGCAGCCAGCCGGGCGCCGTGCTGCACGATCCCTCGGCTATTGTCGAGCGAACCGTCCGCATGGTGTGCGAGGGCAAGATCCGATGCGCCAACGGCACTGACATCGACATCTCCGCGGACACCGTCCTGCTTCACGGGGACAACCCCGGCGCCGTCGAGCTCGCCCGGCTGATCCGTTCGGAGCTCGTTTCGGCCGGCGTCCGCATTGCCCCGTTGACCGAAGTCATGGATGCCAAGAGGAAGGCGGCCTGACATGTCCGTTCTCATGGCGGCTCCCACCGAGATCTACGAATCAGGAGACTCCGCATTGCGCGTCGTCGCCCTTGCCGAAGCAAGCGAGGACAACTGGCTCACGGTCCACCGTCTTGCCGACTGGCTGGAGAGCTGTGGCGCCGAGGGCCTTCACGGCGCGGTACCCACCTACGATTCCGTGCTGGTGGAATTCGACCCCGTCCTGGTGTCGGCCCGTCAGGTGCGCGCGTTCGTCAAGCTGGGACTCCTCGAAATGGGCCGGTCCGCCGGTGCCGCAAAGGCACCCCGTGAATTTGATGTTCCGGTGGTCTATGGCGGCGAATACGGTCCCGACCTGGAGAAAGTAGCCGAATACCAGGGCATCTCCACCGAGGAAGTCATCCGCGTCCACACCGAGAAGACTTACACCGTCCGCTGCCTGGGTGCTCCTGCCGGCTCGCCCATGATGGACGGTCCCGCCTTCCCCAAGCCTGTGCCCCGCCTCAAGGATCCGCGGCTCAGCGTCCCGGCCGGGGCAGTGGCCGTGGCCGGACGCCAAGCCGTCATCGCTCCCGCTTCCGCACCGGGTGGTTGGTGCGTCATCGGTCAGACCCCTTTGACTGTCCTGAACATTCGCCGTGAACCACTTGTCCCTTACAAGCCAGGAGACATTCTCCGTTTCCGTCGCATCGAGGCCGGAGAGTTCGGCTCTTACGTCGGCAAGGAACTGGAACCAAGGCCATGAGCGGGCACATCCTCATTCAGCAACCCGGCAACGCCGTGGTCACAGACCTTGGCCGGTTCCGTGGACCTCGCTTTGGATTGCCTGTCAACGGCGCCTTGGACCAGTATTCGGCCCGGGCCGCCAACATCCTGGCCGGCAATCTGGACAACGATCCCCTCGTGGAGATCACGGCCCTCGACTTCAGGATGAAGGCGCACTCCGACATCCTGATCGCAGTCACGGGGGCTCCGCTGACGCTCACCGTCGGCGGGCGTCCGTGCAGCCAATGGGAACCGGTTTCGGTCCGAGCGGGCGAGACGGTGGCCATCCGGGGAATCAACCGGGGCCTCCGTGCCTACCTGGCCGTCCACGGCTCCGTGGAGGCACCGACGCTGCTGGGTAGTTGTGCCCCGGACACCGTTGTGGGCTTCGGCCTGCAGCTCAAGGAAGGAACCACCCTCCTGACCCGCCGCAGCGTGGGCCCTGTTCGCCAACCGTACTTCGACCTTCCGCTCTTCCGGCTTGGACTTGAACGGCCGGACATGGGGCAGGAATTGATGGTCGATGTGACTGACGGTCCGGATGTCGCCGAGTTTGGCGATTCCGCCGAGCTGCTCTTCACCTCGGAATACGCCGTAAGTGGCCGGAGCAATCACATCGGCCTGAGGCTTGGCGGCGAACTTCCGGAAAGAACCTCAAACGGTGAAGTGCTTTCACGCGGGGTCCCAGTGGGCGCCGTCGAGGTTCCTTCCCGGGAAGAGTTGCTGGTACTGCACCGGGGACGCGGCGTCACCGCCGGATATCCAGTCCTCGCCGTGGTCACCAGTAATGGCCTGGACGTCCTTGCCCAAGCCCGCCCGGGCGACAAGGTCCGCTTCAGGAAAACAACAGTGGCGGAGGCAACTTCCGCCCACCGGCGCTCGCGGGCGCAGCTTGAAACCCTCCGCGAATCCGTCAACACAGTCTTCGGACTACTTGGCATTGGATGCCGACCCCAGTGGCAGGACCTCCCGGTTGCGGCATGCAGCTAAAAACCTGTCGTCAAAACCAATAGGCGTTGCTACGCTCAACATCAAGAAGGAAATGTCATGACCGCTAACACCAACGCTGCACAAGTGCAGCATGAACGGCTCACAGGCCGTCAAACGCGCAAGGTTGTCACCGCAGGCTGCGTTGGCATCTTCGTGGAACTTTATGACAACGGCATCTTCGCGTTTATGGCCGGAACACTTGCCTTGGTATTCCTCGCCCCCGGTAACCCGGACAACGCCTTGTTGTTCGTCTTCGCCGGCTACGCCGTCTCGTTCTTCGTCCGGCCCCTCGGCGCGGTTGTTTGCGGCTACCTGGGCGACCGGATCGGCAGACAAAAGCTACTGGTCTTCGTCATTCTGCTGATCAGCGTCGCCACAGCCGGTATCGGAATCCTGCCCACGTACGCGGCCATCGGCATTGCGGCTCCCATCCTGCTCGTCCTACTGCGGCTCCTGCAGGGCTTCTCGGTCGGCGGCGAAGCCGCCGGCGCCATGACCTTCCTCGCTGAACATGCCCCCGAGGGCAAGCGCGGCATCATCACTTCCTACGCGCAGATCGCTTCGTTCGCAGCCCTCCTCACCGGCACCCTTGTGGCGTTCTCCATGTCTCCGTGGCTCACCCAGGCCGCGATCGACGGCGGTGGCTTCGGCTCCTTCGCATGGCGCATTCCTTTCCTGGTCGCCGTTCCCATGGGCGTCATCGGCTGGTACATCCGCAAGGCCATCGCGGACACCCCCAACTTCACCAAGCTCAAGGAAGAAGGCGGCCTTTCCAAGAACCCGCTCAAGGAAGCCTTCCAGTCCGCTGAGCACCGCCGGGCCATGGTTCTTGCCCTCTTCATCCCGCTCATGAACGGCTCCGGCTACTACGTCCTGTTCTCCTACATGCCTACGTTCCTCAAAGGCAAGCAGCTCAACTTCACCATCGGCGAGGCACTGTTCATCACCGCCTGCAGCCTGGTTGTCATCTGCATCGCCATTCCTTTCATGGGTGCCCTCTCCGACCGCATCGGCCGCAAGAAAGTCATCGCCGGCTCCGCCATCGCCATGACCATCCTGGGCATTCCGTCCTACGCCCTCATCGCAACGGGAAACATGGGCCTGGCTATCCTTGGCGCCTCGATCATGGCCATCGTCTTCGCCGGCCACACGGCAGTCATCCACATCCTGATCGTTGAGCTGTTCCCCACCCGGGTTCGGTACTCCGCCTACGGCCTCGGCTACAACATCTCCTCCGCGCTCTTCGGCGGAACCGCTCCGTTGCTGATGACCTGGCTTATCAGCAGCACCGGCAACATCTACATGCCGGCCTTCTACGCAGTCGTCACGGCACTCGGCACGCTCGCAGCCGTGAGCACGGTCAAGGACCGGGCACACGAACCCCTGCGCGACGCTTAGGCGCCGCTGACCTCCGGGCACACTTCGTGCCTTCCATTTCCACTCTTTGGAGAACCGATGTCTTTTTCCGACTACACCACCGCCCTCGTCACCGGAGCGTCAACCGGTATGGGTGCCGCGATCACGGAGCGCCTGGCCAAAAGGGGCCTGACCGTTCACGCCGTGGCCCGCAACGAGGAACGCCTCAGCGAACTGGCCGATCGTACGGGTGCCATCCCGCACGTAGTTGACCTGACCGACACAGCTGCCCTGACCGCCGTCGTGAGCGAGCTGAAGGTCGACGTCCTGGTCAACTGCGCCGGAGTTTCCCGGCCCGGGAACCTCCTGGACTCGTCCGAGCAGGACATCGACGAGCTCATCGACGTCAACCTTCGCGGCCTGCTTCAGCTCACGCGGCTGGTCCTGCCGGGCATGGTGGAGCGCGACCTTGGCCACGTCATCAACATCAGCTCGATCGCAGGCGTCTACAACTTCTATGGCCACACGGTGTACCACGCCACGAAAGCCGCCGTGCACCAGATCTCCCGCCAGCTCAGGAACGATACGGTCGGCAAGCGCATCCGCGTGACCGAGATCTGCCCGGGGCGTGTGGAAACCGAGATCTTCGGCCGGAACATGGGCGGCACGCCTGAAGCCATGGAAGAAGCATGGAAGACGTACTACGAAGGCTACGAGTCGTTGACCACTGACGACATCGTCAACGCGCTCGATTACGCCATCGAAACCCCGCGCCACGTCAATGTGGGCATGCTGGAACTTATGCCGACGTTCCAGGTCCCCGGTGGTCTCACCTTCGACAGGCGCTGACCCCCCGCCTCCCTTGAGGCGTCGCGCCCGTCTGGGCGCCCCGAAGTTCCAGTGACATCACTCCCGTTGCTGGAAATACAAGCTGGCGGCCGCGAATTTCGCGGCCGCCAGCACCCGTTTCCGGGGAAAGGAGCTTTGGTGCGGGCCCGCCCGCTAGGGAGGGCCCGACGTCGGGCGCTCAGTCCTCGTTGAGGGCTTGCGTCAGATGGTGCGTGGGGATGCGGTCACGGTCATAGGTGATTTCCGTGTAGCCGTGCGGTTCCGGGCGGCCGTCGTGGCCGAGATTGACGAACACGATTTCCTCGATGGTCAGGATGCTGTCGCGGGTGATCATGTTGCGCACCTCCGCGCGCATGGTCAGTGACGTCCGGCCGAAACGGACCGCCGTCAGGCCCATCTCCACCAGATCGCCTTGGACGGCCGAGCTGACAAAGTTGATCTCGGAGATGTACTTGGTGACGGCGCGGCCGTTTCCAAGCTGGAGGATTGCGTAGATTGCCGCTTCCTCGTCGATCCATTTCAGCAGGCTTCCACCGAACAGCGTGCCGTTGGCGTTGAGGTCCTCCGGGCGTATCCACTTGCGCGTCCGGAACGTGATGTCAGCCTTTTCCATAATGCGAGATTAGCCGAGGCCGGGCGCCTGCGTCTCCTGCGGCGTGCCATGCTTGGCGCGACTCCGTAACATGGATACGGTGCACCCGGTTCAGGGCACAACACGACACGCCGATTCGCGCACCATGCGGTACACCGGGAACGCGCTGGAGGAACACCATGAAGATCGACAAAACCCGCCGTAGCGCCTGGCTGAGCGCCCGGCCTTCCGCCTTGGATCACTGACCATGCCACCGTTGGACGCTGTATTGGGCGCCTGGTCCATGAACTGGCCTGCCCTGGTCATTCTTATTGCCGCAGTCGCCCTGTATTCAAAGGGCCTGATTGCTGCCAAGCGCCGTGATATCCGCTGGCCCCTGTGGAACTCCTTTGCCTTCTTCGCCCTCGGCCTGGGCAGCTTCGCGGCACTGAGCTTTGGATTCCCGGGAACCTACAGCCACGACCTGAGGTGGGCATTCACCCTCAAAGTGACGTCCTATCTGTTTGTGGTCCCGCTGTTGGTTGGCCTGGGCAAGCCGCTAACCCTTGCCAGGCAGACCCTTGGCCCCGCGGGTGCGGCGAGGGTGGAAGCTGTGCTTGGGCACCGGCTCGTTCGCATGCTCAGCAACACGCTCGTGGCGGCGCTTCTGGGGCTCGCAATGTTCACAGTGTTCCTGACCCCGTTTTTCTACGTGCTGCGGACCAACCCCGCCGCCGACGTCATCCTGACGTTGCTCGTGCCCGTCATGGGCCTCCTCATGACCGTACCGATCATGGAAGACGGCGCAGGACGCACCTCATCGCTCATTGTGGTCGAGTTCATCTTTGTATTCATTGAGCTACTTGCCGACGCAGTGCCTGGGGTCCTGATGCGGCTCAGCCCGGAAATTCTCGACGGCGCCACGTCAGTTTTGGGCAATCAGCCAGGCTGGTTCCCCTCACCCTTGCGCGACCAGCAACTCGCGGGAGACCTGATGTGGTTCCTCGCAGAGATTGTGGATCTTCCCCTCATCATCCTGATGTTTGTCCGCTTCTCCCGGAGCGACAAACACGAGGCCAAGAGCTTCGACGACCTGAGCGACGAAGAAATCGAAGCTCTGAATCGGGCGCATCTGGGCCAAGGCGGACGCAGCCTGGATTGATCCGGTCCCGTCCTTAGGCCATCCCCCTGTGCCTCACGCCATTGCGGTGTGCGATGCGCTGTGCGAATCGATCGGCTTGGCGTAGCACTGCGAGTGGGTGACACCGATGTAGGGGCCGAAATTTGGCACCGCAGCGAACCCGGCGCTTTCGTAGAAGCTGCGGCCGTCCGATTGGGCCGAGCCCGCTTCCGCGGTGATCATGCTGAAACCGTGGGCATGTGCCTGCGCCTCCAACGCGGCAAGGATTGAACTGGCCACTCCTGAACCCCTGGCGTACGGGACGACGTATAGCCGCTTGATTTCGGCCGTCTCGGCATCCAGGATCCTTAGCCCTCCGCAACCCAGGGGCTGGCCGGAACACTTTTCGTAGGCTACAACGAAGACGGCGGTATCTGCTTCCGACGGCGCGGGTCCGGGCTCGTGGTCCGAGTTGCCGAAACGTGCGTCCAGTTCCGCTTGCTGCGCTGCGCGGAGGTCCGCACCCACCGGGTTTGCCCAGGTGACCTGTCTGATGTTGAGCCGCGGATTTGTCTGCATCGGAACCTCTTTCGCCGAAGGGGGTTATGCCTATCAAGCCTAAGAAGCGGGGGTTACCGCGGTGTTTCCTCCGCGTAAGCGTCCGGAGAAATACCGGTGAGGCGGAACTGACCCCAACCAGCCCCTATTCGACGGCGTCGCCGGTGGGATCCTCGACCGTCCGGTCGGCCACGGCAAGTCCGCCTACGGGGCTTTGGTCCCAGTGCAGCAGCCGCCACCCGGTCTCCGGATCGCCTTCGAGCACCACGATTCCGGTGTTCTGCAGTTGGTGGGTGGCGGCGAACTCACGGCCAACATCCACGGCACGGCGGCCTGCCCAACAGCGGATCGCGGCACCATGGCTGACCACGACGGCGGTTTCGTCGCCCGACGCTGCCACTTTGGCAATGGCAGCGTCGTAGCGGGCGAAGAACTCGTGTCCATCACCAGCTCCCGGCATGCGGACGTCGAGTTCCCCGTCGGTCCAGTCGAAAACGGTGCTCATGTACCGGTGGTGCGACTCGTGGTCGGTGAGTTTCTCCAGGGCCCCGGCCTCAATCTCCTGCAGGCCGTCCAATACAGTGGCCTCGAGCCCGAGGGCTTTTGCAAGCGGGGCGGCGGTCAGCTGGGTGCGGACCAGCGTGGATGCATAGATGGCCGTGATGTCTTCGTTGGCGAGGGACTCCGGGAGCGCAGCGGCCTGGCGTTCGCCAAGTTCAGTCAGTCCCGGACCGGGAAACGCCGTGTCCAACTGCCCCAAGACGTTTCCAGGGGTTTGCCCGTGGCGGATAAGCAAGAGCCTCATGCTGACACAATTCCTTACGTCGATTCGGAAACGCAGGGCCCATGTGGCCGCTACTTCAGGTGGTCCACCAACTGGTCCGCGATGCCCGTGTACTTGCCTGGAGTAAGCGCCAGGAGGCGTGCCTCGGCTTCGGGAGACAATCCCAGGCTCGAGACGAACTCCTGCATGCGGACGGCATCGACGCGCTGGCCGCGGGTGAGATCCTTGAGCCGCTCGTACGGGTTTTCCATTCCAGCGACCCCGGCGATGGCCTCGGCGCGCATGACCATCTGGATCGCTTCGCCCAGGACTTCCCAGTTGGTGTCGAGGTCGGCCGCCAGTACGTCCTCGGCAACGTCCAGGGCCTTCAGCCCCTTGGCGACATTCGAGATCGCAAGGAGCGAGTGTCCGAATGCGACGCCGATGTTGCGTTGCGAAGAAGAGTCGGTCAGGTCTCGCTGCCAGCGGGAGGTAACCAGCGTGGCGCCCAGGGTGTCCAACAGGCCGTTGGAAATCTCCAGGTTGGCCTCGGCATTTTCGAAGCGGATCGGGTTGACCTTGTGCGGCATGGTGGAGGAGCCGGTGGCGCCTGCTACCGGGATCTGGCGGAAGTAGCCAATCGAGATGTAGCTCCAGATATCCGTGCAGACGTTGTGCAGGATGCGGTTGAAGCGGGCGACGTCCGCGTAGAGCTCGGCCTGCCAGTCGTGGCTCTCGATCTGGGTGGTCAGCGGGTTCCACGTCAGCCCCAGTCCCTCAACGAAGGACTGCGCTACGGCCTGCCAATCGGCGCCGGGAACGGAAGCGACATGCGCAGCATACGTGCCGGTAGCGCCGTTGATCTTGCCCAGGTACTGGGTCTTGGAAACGCGGTCCAGCTGGCGGCTCAGGCGATGCGTGATGACGGCCAGTTCCTTGCCAAGGGTAGTGGGAGTGGCCGGCTGGCCATGCGTGCGGGAAAGCATCGGGACGGCGCGGTTCTCCTCGGCCATTGCCTCGATCTGCTTCACCAAGGCGCGGGCTGCAGGGAGCCAGACATCTTCCACGGCGCCCTTGACGCCCAGGGCGTAGGAAAGGTTGTTGATGTCTTCCGACGTGCAGCCGAAGTGCACCATCGCGGTCAGCTTCTCGATACCGATCGCCGGGAGGCGGCGGCCGATGTAGTACTCGACTGCCTTGACGTCGTGGACCGTGACGGCTTCGATTTCAGCGAGTTCCGTGACCGAAGCGGCGTCGAACTCGGTGACGATGGCGCGCAGCTTCTCCTGCTGCTCGGCGGTGAGGGGTCCGGCGCCGGGAAGTACGTTGTTGCTGGTCAGGTGGATGAGCCACTCGACCTCGACGGCAACGCGGTCGCGGTTCAGCGCGGCCTCGGACAAGTAGTCGACCAGGGGAGCGACGGCGGACTGGTACCGGCCGTCCAGCGGGCCCAGGGCGATCGGCTCCGGCGACGCGGCGAGGGCCAGGCGTCCAGAGGGCGTACGGGTAACAGCGGCGGCGACGGTTTCAGGCATGGGGCAATTCTTTCATGAACTCGGCTCGCGCCCTTAAGCCGGACTTCTCTATGTGAATAGCGTCGCAGCTTCCCCTCCCCGACCACGTTTCCTACAGGTTATCCACATAGCCCATCACGGCGGTTCCGAGCCGTCGGGGCACAACGTAGCGTCGGTGCCACAACATCAATGGACACGGAGGAGGGCAACGTCTTGAGCGGCATTCTTATGGCGGCCGGAGGAACGGATCTGGATTCGCAGCAGTGTATTTCACGAGGCGCGGAGATCCAGAGGCTCGGATGGCGGATGAGGATCTGCGCCGACCAAGCCGATGCCGTTCTTGCAAGGCTTGCTCAGTTGCAACTCGAGCAATGGGAGTCGCCGGCCGGCCGTGCCTACCGGACCACGCTGGCTTTGCAGGCCGCCTCCCTTCGAAGGGGGCGTGATGCCTTGCATGAGGCAGCTGAAGCGACCCTTCGCCATGCCCAAAATGTGGCTACGAAACTCCAGCCTGGCTTCTGATGGCCGAGGTCGCTCCTATCGGCGCGGGCGGAACACCCCACCCCCGAGCACCCGAGCCGGATGGCACATTGCGGATACGCGGCGGAGTCGGGGGAATCCATTTCCAATTCGAAGAGCTGCTTGCTGGCGCCGCCGCGCTGGACGCACTGGTGCTCCAACTGCAGGCCATTGAAGTGGAGGCTGAAGCGGTGAGGGTGGCTCTCTTCCCGCACCAGGCCTCGTCCTACGCGAGCGGCAGCAACGCAATCATCGCCGTTGGTGAGAGCGGCCGGGACATTGGACGCGTCCGCGAACAGCTTCAGCGGATCGGCAACGGGGTCAGGGCGAGCCATCGTGAATACGAGTTTGCGGAATCACATGCGGCGATCAGGTTGCGGATGGGATTGGGAATGCCAGGTCCTGCGACTGGTCCTGCTCCCCTCGACGTTGGCTTGAGGGGCGCCACCGAAGGAGCCGTGCGGGACCTGACCCGGATATTGGAGCTGCTGGTGGGGATACCGCCGGCCGCGGCCAACCTTGCAGGGGCAATCGTCGGGCCCACTGATGTCGGTGCAGTCCTGAGAGCGATCGTCGCGATTCCCGCATTGGCTTTCCTCAAGCCACGTCCCATTACGGTCAGCCGGGGAGAGGCAACCACCAAGAGCGTGGACCTGTCGGCAGCAGGAATGCTCAGGGAACTGGATCACGTCGGCGCCACGTCGGAGGGCGAAATTGAAGTGATGCAGGTAGATAAGGGCGGCGAACGGGCGTGGGTGGTGCTGATTCCGGGCACCCAGCCAGGCAACCCGCCGGGAGGGGGAAATCCATTGGACGAGGCCGGGATTGCCGAAGCGCTGGGTTACAACTCGATGGAAACCAGCAAGGCCATCCGTCAGGCGTTGCTCGAGGCTGGCGCCGCGGCCGGCGAAACGGTGGTGGCAGTCGGCCACAGCCAAGGCGGAATCCACGCCATGAACCTGAGCAAGGACAAAGCGTTCCTCGCCGAGTATGACCTCAAGTTTGTGGTGACAGCTGGATCGCCCGTCGGCGGGATTACCCCGCAGGCCCGCATCGGGAGCCTGCACTTGGAGCACGAACAGGATTGGGTACCCGGCGCGGAAGGCAAAGCGAATCCGGACACCAAGGACAGAGTCACGGTCACCATGACCAGTCCGGTGATCCTGGAACCCGGTGAGGACCCAGGCATTGGGCCGGCACACAAGCTCTCACGCTATGAGGAAGGGGCGAAGCTGGTGCAGCTCAGTTCCGATCCTTCACTGGCCGCTTCCACTGCCGCTCTGGGCGGGATACTGGGCGCCGGAGGAGTGGCCAAGGTGAGCCGGTTCAAGCTGAACCGCGAAGCGCCCCCGGCCCCTCGGGGAGGGCGGTGAGGAAAGCCGAGGAACATGCTGGCGAAGGCCACTTACGGCCTCTCACGGCCTGTTACCGCCTACCGCCTGGAATCCAGCTGGCCACCATGGAGATCAGGCTGATGATGATCGCCGCGAGAACTGCGGTCCAGAGGAAACGGTCGATGGTGAGGTGTACCGGCGTGTAGCTACTGAGCCAGGCTGTCAGGGACAGCATGGCCGCGTTGATGACAATCGTGAACAAGCCGAGGGTGAGGATCGTGATCGGAAGGGAGAGCAGCTTGACCAGAGGCCGCACGAAGGCGTTGACGATGCCAAAAATGAGCCCTATGAAGAGATAGGCAAGAACCACGCCCAAAGTGTCGCCCCCTTGAGTGACCCCCGCGTTGCTTACCGCATTGGTAGTTGCCGACGTGGAAATATCCATCCCGGGCAGAATCCAACTGGCAACCCAGAGGGCCAGTCCGTTGATCAGGACACGCACAATGAATGAACCCATACGCCCATGCTTTCACACGCGCCGGTTTCACACGCGATCGTTTTCACATGCGCCGGTTTTCATGTGCACAGGCCAAGGGGCTTCGAGCATGGCCCGAAGCCCTGCAAGTAGGCTGGTGCCATGAATTCTTCTGACAACGCACCGGAGGGCGTGCGTCCCCGCCCGGTGGTGGACAGGCTCCCCAAATATGCCGCAGGCAAGCCGCCCGCCGCGATTGAGGGCCTGACCAGTTACAAACTGTCGTCCAATGAAAACCCGCTACCCCCGATCCCCGCCGTACTCGAGGCGATCGCTGATCAGTCGGACATCAACCGGTATCCGGACCCGCTGTCCACCAAGCTGCGCACGGCGCTCGCTGACTTCCTGGGAATTCCCGCTGACGACGTCGTCACCGGGGCCGGAAGCCTCGGGGCCCTCAACCAAATCTTGTCCACCTTTGCCGGACAGAACCACGACGGCAAGTCTGATGAGGTCATCTACGCCTGGCGTTCCTTCGAGGCCTACCCCATTTCCGTAGGACTGGCCGGTGCCGAGAGCGTCCAGATCCCGTTGCTTTCCGATGGGCGTCACGATCTCGAGGCCATGGCGGCCGCCGTGACCCTCCGCACCAAGGTGATCTTGCTTTGCACGCCGAACAATCCCACGGGTCCCATCCTCACGGCCGAGGAAACTGAACGGTTCATCCAGTCGGTTCCGGCGGGCGTCGTCGTGGTCATCGATGAGGCCTACCAGGAGTTCGTCAGGGACGAGAACGCCGTGGACGGCATCAAGTTGTACCGCAAGTACCCTAACGTCGTGGTCCTCCGTACCTTTTCCAAGGCTCACGGCCTTGCCGGGCTGCGCGTTGGATACAGCGTCTCCGGTCCGGATCTCACCCAGCACCTGCGCGTCGCTGCCACCCCATTTGCTGTCTCGCAGATTGCGGAACGCGCCGCCATTACTTCGTTGGAGAATTTCGACCAAGTTGTTGAAAGGGTACAAAGCCTGGTGGACGAGCGGGACCGGGTTACCGCGGGACTTCGCGAGCTCGGATGGTTCGTGCCCGAGGCCCAAGGCAACTTCGTATGGCTGAATCTTGGCGAGAATAGCGCCGAATTTGCCGGACTGGCAGGCGAGCGGGCGTTGTCCGTGCGGGCCTTCGGCAACGAAGGTGTCCGGGTCAGCATTGGAGAGGTCGAGGCCAATACTCGATTCCTGGAACTCTGTGCGTCCTATACAAAAGCGCCGCTGCCTTCCTAGCGGTTAACAAATGCCCCTGCGTCCCTTACTGCGGATAAAGTAAGGGACGAAAGCCAAGATATGCCGATTCCGGAATGCATTCCGGAATCGGCATATATCAGCGAATATTGCTCAGCATCGGCTGTGGCAGGCAAGGAGACGGAATGGGCGCAACTCAATTGCCCACCCCCGGGATCAACGGAACGGGACTGGATCAGCAGTCTCCTGCGGGAGGCGCTTCAAGCGATCCCGCTGCCGAGATGATCCAGCTGCTGGGGCCGGACGGCAAGCTAGGGACAGATCCAGTCTTCTCGGACTACGCCAAGCGCCTTGATCCTGAGCAACTCCGGGGCTTCTATGCCGACATGGCCAAGGTCCGCCGCTTCGACCAGGAGGCCACTGCACTCCAGCGCCAAGGCGAGCTGGCACTTTGGGTTCCCCTCACCGGCCAGGAGGCCGCCCAGATCGGTTCCGGGCGGGCTACCCAACGGCAGGACTACATTTTTCCCACGTACCGGGAACACGGCGTCGCATTGACCCGCGATGTGGACCTGGCGGAACTCCTCAAGTTGTTCCGCGGAATTTCGAATGGTGGCTGGGATCCCACCGAGAACAACTTCCATCTCTATACCCTCGTCCTTGCGGCCCAGACGCTGCACTCCGTCGGTTACGCCATGGGAATCCAGCGCGACCAGAAGCTTGCGGAAGCCAATGGTTCCAACGACCCGAAGGCTGCTGTGGTGGCCTACTTCGGCGACGGTGCCAGCTCCGAAGGCGACGTCCACGAATCCATGGTCTTCGCGGCTTCCTACAATGCTCCCGTGGTGTTCTTCTGCCAGAACAACCACTGGGCCATCTCCGTCCCTACCGAGGTCCAGACCAAGGTTCCGCTGTTCAACCGGGCCAAGGGATACGGCTTCCCGGGCATCCGCGTTGACGGCAACGATGTCATCGCAGTCCATGCGGTCACCGAGTGGGCGCTTGGGCACGCACGGGAAGGCCGCGGCCCGGTGCTCATTGAGGCATACACGTATCGCGTTGGTGCCCACACGACGGCGGACGACCCCACCAAGTACCGCGAATCCGCCGAGGAGATTTCATGGCGGGGCAAGGATCCCTTGGATCGTCTTGAGAAGTACCTCCGCAACGAGGGCCTCGCCGACGAAGCTTTCTTTGAGCAAGTCAGGGTCGACGGCGACAAGCTCGCCGCTCACGTCCGCAGCACCACGCAAGGCCTGCAGGGTCCCAACTTCCGCGAGTCATTCGCGGGTGTCTATGCCGAGCCGCACCCCTTGGTGGCCGAGGAACTTGCTTGGTTCGAGGAATACTCCGCCGGATTCGAAGGCAACGAGGAAGAGGGGGCAGGCAACTGATGACCACTATGACCATTGCCAAGGCCATCAACGAAGGCCTGCGTGCCTCGCTCACCAATAACCCGAAGTCCTTGCTCATGGGCGAAGACATCGGCCCGCTGGGCGGCGTCTATCGCGTGACCGACGGACTCATCAGGGAGTTCGGCGCAGACCGGGTGGTGGATACCCCACTGGCTGAGTCCGGCATCGTCGGCACGGCTATTGGCCTCGCCTTGCGCGGCTACCGTCCCATCTGCGAAATCCAGTTCGACGGTTTTGTGTTCCCCGGGTTCAACCAGATCACCACCCAATTGGCCAAGATGCACTCCCGCAGCGGCGGCAAGTTGACTGTCCCCGTAGTCATCCGCATTCCTTACGGTGGCGGCATCGGCTCGATCGAACATCACTCGGAATCACCGGAAGCACTGTTCGCCCACACCGCCGGCTTGCGCATCATCACCCCGTCCAACGCCCACGACGCCTACTGGATGATCCAGCAGGCCGTTGACTGCACGGACCCGGTCATCTTCTTCGAGCCCAAGCGCCGCTACTGGCTCAAGGGCGAGGTGGATACCGAGAACGCCGGATTGGCTTCGGACCCCTTCCAAGCGCACGTCCTGCGCGAAGGTTCCGACGCCACCATCGTGGCGTACGGGCCGCTGGTACCGGTCGCGCTGGCCGCAGCAGCGGCCGCGGAAGAGGACGGGCACAGCATCGAAGTGATCGACCTGCGCTCGATTTCCCCCATCGACTTCGACACCGTCACGGCTTCCGTCAAGAAGACCGGCCGCTTGATCGTTGCCCACGAGGCACCGACGTTCGGAGGGATCGGCGGCGAGATCGCTGCGCGGATCAGTGAGCGTGCTTTCCTGCACCTGGAGGCTCCGGTCATCCGCGTGGGCGGTTTCCACATGCCATATCCCGTGGCGAAGGTGGAAGAGGACTACTTGCCGGACATCGACAAGATCCTCGAAGCCCTGGACCGTTCCCTGGCCTACTAGCCGCCCCTGATTGCACCCGCCGCCACGCGGACGGGCCAGCCGAGATCGAGGACCTAAGTGACTGTTAAGAAATTCAACCTGCCGGATGTCGGCGAAGGCCTGACCGAGGCGGAAATCGTCTCCTGGAAGGTCAAGCCCGGCGATACCGTGGCCATCAACGACGTCATCTGCGAGATCGAGACCGCCAAGTCCCTCGTGGAATTGCCGTCCCCGTATGCCGGCACCGTGGCGGAATTGCTCGTTGCCGAAGGCATCACGGTTGAAGTAGGGACCGCGATTATCGGAATTTCGGACAATGCGCCGGGTGACACCGCGCCCGCGTCAGCGCCCGGTGCGCCGCTCGCCGAGCAGCCTGCGGCTCCGACCGCCGCCGCGACGCCCGCCGCCGCGCCTGCAGCGGAACAGGTCTTCGAAGCCTCGATGTACGGCAAGTTGCCCGACGACGCCGGAACGTCCGACGGCGGTCCGGCCGGCGGCCCGCTGGTTGGCTCCGGTCCCAAGGCCGACGCGGTCAAGCGCCGCCCGCGCAAGCGCCCGGAAGGTGCTGCTTCGGTACCCGCCGCGGCGCCGAGCGCGGCACCCGCCGCCGTCGAGACCGCCGTCGAGCGAGTGGCAGAGCCCAGCGCTCCGGCCCTGCCGCCCGTTGCCGCACAACAGCCCGCAACCGCAAGCCAGACATCCGCAAGCCAGACATCCGCAAGCCAGACATCCGCAAACCAGGCGCCGGGTCTCACCGGCATCGGTGCAACGGTCAGTGGCCTCGTCAACCGGGTGCTGGCCAAGCCGCCCGTGCGCAAGATCGCCCGTGAACTTGGGATTGACCTGGCCGACGTCGTTCCCACCGGAGCCCGCGGCGAAGTGACCCGTGAGGATCTGGTCAGCTACCAGTCGCAGCGCGATGCCGAGGTGGACCAAGCAGACAAGTTCTGGGGTGCGTCCAAGAAGCCGCAGGATCAGCGAGTGGAACGGATCCCGGTCAAGGGCGTCCGCAAGGCCACTGCCAAGGCCATGGTGGAGTCGGCGTTCACGGCGCCGCACGTGAGTATCTTCGTTGACGTGGATGCCAGCCGCACCATGGAATTCGTCAAGCGGCTCAAGGCCTCCAGGGACTTTGAGGGAATCAAAGTATCGCCGCTGCTGATCCTCTCGAAGGCTGTGATTTGGGCCGCGGCGCGCAATCCGAGCGTTAACGCGACCTGGGTGGAGAACGCCGATGGCAACGGAAACGCGGAGATCCACGTCAAGCACTACATGAACCTGGGTATTGCCGCGGCGACGCCCCGAGGGCTTATGGTTCCGAACATCAAGGATGCCCAGGATCTTTCCCTCAAGGAACTGGCCCTCGCCCTCAATGAGCTTGCCAGCACGGCACGCGCCGGCAAGACCCAGCCGTCGCAGATGCAGGGCGGCTCGCTGACCATCACGAACATCGGCGCCCTGGGCATCGACACCGGAACGCCTATTATCAACCCCGGTGAGGTGGCAATCGTCGCGTTCGGCACCATCAAGCAAAAGCCGTGGGTGCTCGACGGCGAGGTCATCCCCCGCTGGATCACAACGCTTGGCGGTTCGTTCGACCACCGCGTGGTGGACGGCGACCTCTCTGCCCGTTTCATGGCCGACGTAGCATCCATCCTCGAAGAACCTGCCCTGCTGCTTGACTGAGCATCGCGGCATCAAGGACGGGCGGCGCGGGCAGCGCGGCGTTAGGGGAGAGCGGCACCGCGTTGCCAGGGTCCTGACGGAAGTCTTCCAGCCGCCCGCCGTCGTATCCGTCCTGCTGCTCCTGAGCCCTGCGGTGGAACCAGGCTTCCCGGGCACGATATGGTTCGGTGTCCTGGCGGCGCTCTTTGTCTGCGTGCTGCCGCTGGCCTACGTCCTGCTCATGGTGTGGCTCGGCAAACTCAGCGACCACCACGTCAGTGATCGCAAGGAGCGGGCGCCGTTGCTGATGCTTGCGCTCGTGTCCGTGGTCGTGGGGCTGGTGGTCCTCAATCTCATCCACGCCCCGACGAGCGTCTCAGCGATGATCCTTGCACTGATTGGCGGCATCACGGTGTTGGCCGCGGTCAGCCTCGCGTGGAAAATCAGCGGCCATGCCTCGGCAATTTCCGCGGGCTAGTAGGACGTGTAGCTGAGCGCGAGGTCGCGCAATTGCTGATCGCTCATGCTGCCGATCATTCCGAATGACAGCACCATCGCCAGGGCTCCGACGGCGAGCATCGCGGAAGCAACCACAAGCAACAATTTCCAGTCGGAACGAAGGATGCTGCGGAAGGTCTCCGGCATCTGGAGCAACGGGGAGATCATGTTCGGGGCACTGTCCACCGAGCCGTCGTCGAGAAGTGCCACGATGCGGTCATTCGCCCGGTCGAAGCGCATGGAACTGATGTGGTTGCCATGGCGGGCGAGCAGAATGTCGTGTCCGACGCGTTGGCGCGGCTGCAGAGTAAGCAAAAGGGATCCCCTACGGGTTGATGTGATGGGCGGCTCGCGCCCTTGGGGGCCACTTCAATTTTATCGGCGGCATCCTAGCCGCTCGGCCAAAATCGGGGTGAGACCGCCCACCACAACGCGTGATCCCCGTCAAAGTCCAGGGGTCGGCGTGTTCCCTACGGTTCGTCCGTCTTGGCAATGTAGACGTCGCACGGCGCGTTGTGCGCCACCGTGTTCGCAACGCTGCCGAGAACCCTTGCCAGTCCCTGCATACGGCGGTTACCGACCACGATCACTTGGGCACCCACTCGTTCGGCTTCCTTGACCAAGGCCTCTCCGGCTTTGCCGAAGACGGCCCCGTAGCTGGTGGTCAATTGCTCGGAGGCGAGTTCTGCGGCGACTTTGCTGGCGACCTTCTCCGCGGCGTCGGCGTCGGAGAGAATCCACTTGTCCCCTCCGCTTTCGACGACCTCCACGTGGGCGCCTTCAAAAGCGGTGATGACGCGGAGTTCCGCGCCCAGTGCGGTCGCCAAATTCTTTGCCGAATCGGCGGCCCTTCTCGCTGTTACGCTGCCGTCGACTCCGACGAGGACTATTCCGCTCATATATCTGCTCCTTTGCTGATGACATCAATGGCTTCTTGCAAAACCGGCGCCAATCGGCGGACACCTTCGGCGATGGACTCCGGTGGCACTGCGCTGAAAGCCAACCTCAGTTTGTTGGATGGTTCGTCCGAGTGCGTGAACGCCGCGCCGGGGATGAACACGACCCCCGCGGCGATTGCCCTCTTGAGCAACGGATACGTGTCGACGCCGTCGGGCAAAGTGACCCAGACGAAGAAGCCGCCCTCGGGCCTGGTCCAGCTGAGCCCGGAAGGCATGTGCTCTTCCAGCGCCACCAGCAGGGCATTGCAGCGTTCCTCGTACAGGGCCCGGTAGGTGTCAATCTGCCCGCGCCAGTCGTAGTCCCGAAGATATGCGGAGATGATCATCTGGTTCAGGGTGGGAGGGCATAGGGTCACGGCTTCCGAAGCCAGGTAGAAGCGCCGCTGCAAGTGCTCGGGTACAAGGGCCCACCCGATGCGCAGTCCCGGGGCAAAGATCTTGGAGAACGAGCCCATGTAGATGACGTCGTGCTCATTCGCGGCACGCATTGGTTCCAACGGCTTGCCGTCGAAGCGCAAAAGACCGTAAGGGTTGTCTTCGAGCACCAGAATATTCGCATTGCGGCATATATCGACAATGCGCTGACGCCTCGCCGGAGCAAGCGTGATGCCGGAGGGGTTGTTGAAGTTGGGGATCGTGTAGAGGAACTTGATGGTCTTGCCCTCGGCCTGAAGCTCAGCGATCTTGGCTTCGAGGAGCTCCGGAACCAAGCCGTCGTCGTCCATGTCCACGGCCTCAACCTGGACCTGGTAGGCCTCGAAGGTGTTCAGGGCACCCACGTAGGTGGGGTTTTCCACGAGGACGACGTCGCCAGGATTGCAGAAGACTTTCGTGGCGACATCCTGGGCCGACTGGGAACCGGCGGTGATCACCACGTTCTCCGGGCGGGCGTCCATGATGCCCTCCGCGGCCATGATCTCGCAGATCTGGGTACGCAGTTCCTCGGTGCCCTGACCGCCGCCGTACTGCAGTGCCGTCATGCCTTCTTCCGCGATGATGCGGGCCGCGGTCTGGCCGAGCTTCTCGAGGGGCAGGGACTGCAGATAGGGGTTTCCGCCAGCGAGGGACACGAGTCCCGGCCGCATTGAAATGTCGAAGACGTCACGCACAGCGGACTGCTTGATGTTGGCGGCGCGCTCCGAGAAAAGTTCCTCGTGGCGGTGTGCGGCAGTTGCTGCTCGCTCTATTGCGTCGATTGCTTCCGCGGGCAATTCAGGCCCGGCGTCCAATGTTTCGTGGGTCACATGGAAAGGATACTCCCCGGAGTTGCCAATTGGGCAACGGATGTTTCATCCCATTTTTTGGATTCGCGGTGCGAAGCGCTTTACGTCCGGACAGAGGAAGGCTGGAATAGAGCAATGACGACGCACCCCGAACTCGAATCCAAGGCCCTCCGCTTCCACGAGCTCCATGCCGTGCCGCATGCGCCGTTGGTGCTGGTGAATGCGTGGGATGCCGCATCTGCGCGGATGGTCGAGGAAGCGGGCGCGACGGCGGTGGCGACTTCCAGCTCGGCTGTCTCCTGGAGCCTGGGGTACCGGGACGGTGACCACCTTCCGCGGCACCTCGCAATGGAGGCGCTCGCCCGGATAGCGAAGGCCACCCGCTTGCCCGTGACCGCGGATATCGAGACCGGGTACGGACGCGCAGATGAAGAACTCCAGGCCACGGTTCGAGCGGTGCTGGACGCGGGCGCCGTCGGGATCAACATCGAGGACTCGGCGGACCAGCCCTTGAGCGAGATCACTGAACAGTCCAGGCGCATCGCGCTGATCAGGCAGACCGCCGAGGACGCGGGCGTCCGGCTGTTCATCAATGCGCGAACGGACACTTATTGGTCTGGAAAGTTCCCGGACACTGCATATGAGGAAACGCTGCGCCGGGCGGATGCCTATCAGCGGGCAGGGGCGGACGGAATATTCGTGCCCGGCTTGGCGGACCTCCATGTCCTGCACGAACTTTCCCGGCGGATCGGCGTACCGCTCAATGCGTTGGCCGGCTTGGGTTCGCCGTCGCCCGGAGAACTGCACGACGTCGGCGTGCGGCGGATCAGCATCGGCGGCAGTACTGCCAGGGCGGCCTACGCGAAGGTCTCCAGGCTGGCCATGGAAGTTCTTGGCGACGGGAACTGGTCGGGCCTCGCCGGAAGCCGGAGCTACGCAGACATGGATGCGCTCTTCGAGTGACTGGCCACCTCAGCGCAGACTCAGGACGTCCGCCAGGGCATTCCCGTCGATGTAGATCGCTGCCTGGGATGCTCCCGTAGCCGCCACCGCGGTTTGCGCCAGCTGAGTCTCGATCCGCGGGTTGTCGCACACGCCTCCAGGGCGAAGTGAACCGCTCAGGTTCACGACGGCGGTGGTGCCGTCGAGGTAGCCCGAAACGTAGCGCAGCGCGGAACCCGAGAGCGCGTTGTACAAACCTGCCCGGGACGCGGTGCCGTCGGGCGCCAGCAACTGCGCCATTGCCCCTGCCAAGCGGTCGCTGCCGGGAGGGGTGGTGACGTGGACGGCCACGAGGCTGTCGTCACAGCCGAACCGCACGCCGCGGCTGCCGCCGTCGCCGATTGCCACGAAATACACGAAAGTCCCAGTCGCTTCTCCGGCGGTCGGGAGGGGCGCGGGAACCGGCGCTGCTATGGGCGCCTGCGGGCTCGCAGCGGTCGGCCGCGGAGCCGCCGGCGGCGGGTTGATATACGGGGGAGGCGCCGGGAGGGGCATGGGAATCGGGCCAGCTACCGGCTCCTGCGTCACCTGGACGGAGCCCGGTGAGGCCGGTTGTGTGGAGAGTGAGCCGCCCGGATCGGTGCCGCCGGGGGAAGCGCAGCCAGCCAGGCAGGGCGCGAGGGATAGGCACAGCGCGGCGACCGCCGTCGTCGTGCATTTCACGCCGCGTCCGACCCGCATGAAAGCCCCCGCGCTTTGCCCTGATCACTCCTGGTGCCTGTAACTCAACGTTACGGCTGGCCGATCGGGTGTGGGCCGCTCCGTCCATGACGGTTCGGCCTCAGCTCAGTCACGGAATGGTAGCGGCGCGGCGACGCGCTTCCGTTCCGAAGCGAGGTCCGGCTAGTCCGTTCCCTTGATCTTCCGCCAACCGCCGGCACGGTTGTTCGCTGCGATCTGCCGCAGCATGGTGATGAGGGGCGCGCGGGGAATCGGCCCGTGCTGGTGGAAGGTGATCATGCGGGCGGTCTTGTTGTCGTGACCCGATGTGATGATGTTGTCCGGGTCGGGAACAATCGCACCGTCGTAGAGGAACAGGTTGACGTGGTCCTTGGCTGCGAGCAACGCGCAAACGTTGCCCTCGAGGACGAAGTAGGGCCGGGTGCGGCGCTTGATCGTTTCGACGATTTCAGGCTCGGCTTCGTGGATGAGATCGCGTAGTTGCTCTCCGATGGCGCGCTGCCAGTCCGGGAGGGCCTCAAGGTAGGCATCGACGTCGGGATGGCGGTTGTAATCGGCCATGCCGCCATCGTATCGACAAAGAACGCCCCCGCCCACGCCTCAACGGCTGGACGGGGGCGTTCTCGCGGCGAGCGGGGGAACTAGGCTGCGACGTCTTCCTGGACGGCGGTCAACGGCTCGAAGATGCCCTTGATCTGCTCCACAACTTCGGCGTCGTCCTTCGGGTGCAGTTCAGCGAAGCGGATCATGGAGCCGGGAACGGCAAGCTTGACGTCCTCGAGGACCTTGGCGCCGGCGATGCCAGCGGCCTTGCGGGCCTCGTCCTGTGCCCAGACGCCACCAAACTGGCCAAAGGCGGTACCGACGACGGCGGTCGGCTTGCCTGCCAGCGCGCCGGCGCCGAACGGGCGGGACAGCCAGTCGATGGCGTTCTTGAGCGACGCCGGCATGGTGCCGTTGTGCTCCGGTGTGACGAGCAGGATGGCGTCTGCCTCGGCGGCGGCAGCGCGGAGGGCTGCGGCTTCGGCCGGAACCTGGCCTTCGACGTCGATGTCTTCGTTGTAGAACGGGATGTTGCCGAGGGAGCCGTGGATCTGTACTTCGACGTTTTCCGGGGCGTTGAGCTGGATGGCTTCGGCGAGCTTGCGGTTGTGGGAATCGGCGCGGAGGCTGCCAACAAGGGCGAGAACGGTGTTCTTGGACATGGGAACTCCTTGGGTCTGGCCGCGGACGGTGCCGCAGGCGCTCGGTTTTGGAGGCTTTTGCTGCCTTCGTAGATTCTAAACGGACTGCGGTCCGCTTAATATTCCCAAGGCTAGAATGTTTCTGTGAGCCTCATCCCCATCCGGCCCGGTTCGCCTTTCGGGACGCAGCCGGAGCGCAGCGACGCCGCGCGTAACCGCGAACGGCTCCTTCAAGCTGCCAGGGATCTCGTGGCCGAACACGGAGTGGACGCCGTCACGATGGACATGCTCGCGTGCCGGGCCGACGTCGGGAAGGGAACGGTCTTCCGCCGTTTCGGCAGCAGGGCCGGACTGATGATGACCCTCCTGAGCGATGCCGAGGCGGAATTCCAGCGCGAGTTCATCTTCGGTCCGCCGCCCCTGGGCCCGGGAGCGCCCCCGCTCGAGCGCCTCATCGCCTTCGGCGAAGCGCGTATCAAATATGTCGAAGAGTACGGCGAGCTGGCCCGTGCCGCGGCGGAACATTCCCCGCAAAATCGGCACGACGCCCCGCCGGTGGTGTTGTGGCACCGGCACATCGAGATGCTGTTGCGGGAAGCAGGCCTGGACAGCGATCCTTGGCTTCTGGCTCTTTCCCTCGGCGCCACCCTGGATCCCGAGCGCATGCTCCATTCCCTCCGAGTTCACGGAGTTGCGCCGGAACGCCTGGCTGCGTCGTGGCGCGAGCTCGTCACTCGCCTACTGAAAGACTGCTGACATAACCTTCGCCGGGCCATCTTCGCCCGGTAGCGTAGCGGCATGACCCACACACCGATCCGTACCGCCGTCGTCGGCTTTGGCCTTTCCGGCAGCGTCTTTCACGCGCCGTTTATCGCAGCCAATCCCGCGTATTCCCTCGACGTCATCGCCACTTCGGACGCGGGCCGTAAGGCCAAAGCGCAGGAACGGTATCCCGGCACGAGGGTCGTGGACAGTCCGGATGACGTCTTGGCGCTTGCCGGTGACCTCGACCTCGTGGTGCTCGGCACACCGCCTGCGACCCATCACCCGCTCACGAAAGCCGCGCTGGTAGCCGGGCTCGACGTCGTCGTCGACAAGCCGTTCGCGGTGACCAGCGCGCAGGGGCAGGAGCTGATCGAGTTGGCCGCGAAGCTGGGCCGTGTGCTCACCGTCTATCAAAACCGCCGCTGGGACGGCGACGCCCTCACCGTGAAGAAGCTGCTCGACGCCGGGACGCTGGGCGACGTGATGCGCTGCGAGGCGTCAATGGAACGGTGGGCGCCCGAAATCAGCAAGGCGTGGAAGGCCGGCGCCACGGCCGACGACGGCGGTGGGCTGCTCTTCGACCTGGGAACCCACCTGCTTGACCTTGCCCTCCAGATGTTCGGTCCCGCCGAAGTCATCCATGCCGAAATCCTTGCCCGAAGGCCCCGGGAGAAAGCCGACGACGACGTCTTCCTGGTCCTTCAACACGCTTCCGGAGTGCTCAGCCACGTCGCCATGAACGTCAACAGCCAGCTTCACGCACCGCGCTTCCGCATCCTGGGGAGCAAGGGTGGATTCGTGAAGTTCGGAATCGACCCCCAGGAACCGTTCATCGTGGCGGGCGGCCGGCCCACCGATGGCGCCTACGGCGTCGACGATCCGCACCACTACGGCACCCTGGAAATCGACGGCGTGCGGACCACGGTACCCACCGAGCGCGGCGCCTACCAGGAGTTCTACCGGATCCTTGCGGAGAAGATCGCCGACGGCGGTGCCGCCTCCGCTTTGCCGCTCCCCGTGGATCCGGCCGGGCCAGTCGAGGTACTCAAGCTGATTGAGCGGGCCCGGACACTCGCCTGAAAGTTTTTTGGATAAGGGCGTAACTTCGACGGGACCGCCAGCGATGTAAGGGGAGTGTGGGCAACGTCCGCACTGATCATCCAGTAGCGACAAAGCCGCTGCCGGAGTAGTCCCAAAACGTTTGTCGGAGGGTTTCATGTCCTTGTTCACTGTCCTTGCCACTAGCAAAATCGCCGCCGGCGTCCTCGCTGCCGGAGCTGTAGCGGTCGGCGGAACCGGCGTCGCAGCCTTCAACGGAGCACTTCCCAACGATCTGCAGAAGAGCGCCCACGAGCTGCTCGGCGCCCCGGCTCCGGTAGCGTCCAAAGCAGCCGAGTCCGCGCTGTCCAAGACTGCCGACGCGTCCCAGACGGCAACGTCCAAGGCAACTGACGCCGCTGCCGATGCCAAGTCCAAGGCCACGGACGCCGTCGACGACGCAAAGTCCAAGGCCGCAGCGGCAGCCGCTTCAGCCAAAGCCACCTCGCCTGAGGCATTCGGCCTCTGCACCGCCCTCCTCAACGGCGGCCTGAAGGCTGACGCCAAGGTACCCGGTTACTCCTCACTGGTAGTCGCCGCTGGCGGCGAGGCCAACGTCAACGCACACTGCGCCACCGTCGTGAGCGAAGGCAAGGCCGCCGGCCTGAACGCTGACGGATCTGCTTCCGCCAAGGCCGACGCCGATGGAAACGCCGCAGTGCCGGCCGTACCGGCTGTTCCCGCCGTGCCGTCTGCACCGGCCGTTCCTGCTGTACCGGCCGTCCCGGCTGTGCCGTCCCACGTGCCGACCGCACCGGTGCACGTGCCGTCCGATTCTGTCAGCCCGTAACACTGCGGCTACGCTTGAACGGCGGGGCTCCTTGGCTAAATGACAAGGAGCCCCGCGACGCAACAGACGGCGGCAGTGGTCATTTCCTAGGCCAGGGACGATGACCGTGCTGCGTGGGATGGAGGGGTCGCGGGTGCTTGACCCTTTGGCTGACGAATATTTGCAGGCGGACGAGGAAGATCCCGCCCTGCTCTTCACGGCTGCCTACAACGAATTTTCCGGACCGGTGTTTGGATACCTGCGAGCCCGCGGCGTAGACGATCCGGAAGCAGTTACCCAGGACGTGTTCCTGGCCCTCTATCCCAAACTGGATTCCCTCCGCGGAGGTCTCCAGGGAGCCAAGACCCTCCTCTTCTCCATAGCGCACGCGCGAATGGTGGATCACTACCGGAAGCGGGAACGCACCCCTGATTCCGCGCCCTATGAATCCGATCTGGATTCGCGGCGCGCGCCTTCGGCCGAGGACCAGGCATTCGGGCATGGCGCAGGCCTGGGTGTAACCGAGCTACTGGCGGACCTCAATCCCGACTACCGGGAGGTCCTGGCACTACGGGTCGTGGCGGACCTTTCGTTGGAAGAAACAGCGGACATCATGGGCAAGTCCCAAGGAGCCGTGAAGCAGTTGCAGCGCAGGGCATTGAGTGCACTGAGAGAACGTGCACTACTAAGGAATGGCACATCATGAGCGAAAAATCCGCATCCTTCGGCGAGCAAGGCGTTGACCGCCTGCTTGCTGAAGCCGGGCTCGACGAAGCGTACGAGATCCGGACCGAGCTGCTGGAACTGCGCGCCCTTGCGAGCACCCGGCCGCAGCCATCGGCGGCTGTGCAGGCTTTGATGGCACCTGCGGGCGTTGCGGCTGCTCCTGTCGCGGCCACAACCCCGCTAGCCCGCGCCGCGGCCACCCCTGTTGATGAACTGGCCGCTCGTCGCCGTCGTAAGCGCCGCGCCGGCATTGCGGCTCTTGCCGTTGCGGCCTCCCTTGCCGCCGGAGCTACCGCCGCGGCTGCGTCCGACGGCGGCATTCCGGGAACGATCGAACACTTGGGCGCCGTGGTGGGATCCGTTGTTTCGCAGCTCACCCCTGGATCGGGCGGCAACGCTCCACAACAGCAAGGAACCCGCCAGGAGCCGGTCCCTATGCCCACCCGGGAAACAAACGTTCCCGGATCGCCCTCTCCGGAGTCCTCTGCGCCTGGGGCCCAAAACACCGCGCATCCTTCGCCGCACGCCACTCCCGGCACTACTGCGCCGGGGTCCGAGTCGGATCCGCGCAATGGATTGCACGATATCGCCAAGGGCCGCCCGGGACAGATCACGATCCCGACGCCGGAGGTCCCAACCCCCACGCTGCCGTTGCCCCAACCGGTTCCGTCCGAGATTCTTCCGGGCAGCCCGGTCAAGCCGTAACTGGCGTCGTGGAGTGTCCGGCGTCGTGCTCGGACGAGCCGCTCAGGCGGCCGGGGGTACTCCATTAGACGCTCCTGCAGATATGGCCTATTTTCACCCGACGCTCGCTCACCAATACGCCTGATACCTTCAACGCTCGCTCAGAAGATCTGAGCGAGCGTCGGGCCAAATTGCCCTAAAAGTGAGCGAGCGTCGGGCCGAAATGCCCTAAAAGTGAGCGAGCGTCGGTGGGGACCACGACGGCGGGGTGCCGCTTCCCGTGGAAGCCGCACCCCGCCGTCGTGATCGCTAAGCCGCCCCGGTGAGGGGCGGAGAGGAAACTATGCCGAGACCAGGTTGTGCCAATCGGCGACGAGGGGCAGGTTGTGCGCCTCGGAAACCGAGCGGTGCGTGACCTTGCCTGCCGCGATGTTGAGGCCGGCCGCCAGTGCGGGGTCGCGGTCGAATGCAGCCCTGACGCCCAGGTTGGCCAGTGACACCGCGTAGCGCAGGGTGACGTTGGTCAGGGCGTAAGTGGAAGTGTTCGGAACGGCGCCCGGCATGTTGGCGACGCAGTAGAAGATCGTGTTGTGGACCTTGTACGTGGGTTCCTGGTGCGTGGTGGGGTGCGTGTCCTCGAAGCAGCCGCCCTGGTCCACTGCGATGTCCACCAGCACGGAGCCGGGCTTCATGCGGGAAACCAGCTCGTTGGTGACCAGCTTGGGGGCCTTGGCGCCCGGGATCAGCACGGAACCGATGACGAGGTCGGCGTCGACCACGGACTTCTCGATCTCGTATGCGTTGGAGGCGACCGTCTTCAGGCGGCCCTGGTAGAGGGCGTCCAGTTCGCGGAGGCGGTTGATGTTGATGTCCAGGATGGTGACGTCGGCGCCCAGGCCCAAGGCCATGGCGGCGGCGTTGGTACCGGCAACACCGGCGCCGAGGACAACAACCTTGGCCGGGCGGACGCCGGGTACGCCGCCCAGCAGCACACCCTTGCCACCGGCCGGAGCCATGAGGGAGGAAGCGCCGACGACGACCGACAGGCGGCCGGCAACCTCGGACATGGGTGCCAACAGAGGCAGCGCGCGGCCGTCCTGGACGGTTTCGTAGGCGATGGCCGTGACGCCGGAGTTGATGAGTTCCTGGGTCAGCTCGGCCTCGGCGGCCAAGTGCAGGTAGGTGAAGAGGATCAGGCCCTTGCGGAAGCGGTGGTACTCGGCCTTGATCGGTTCCTTGACCTTCATGACCATGTCAGCGCGTGCCCAGACGTCGTCGGCCTCGGCCACGATCTCAGCGCCGGCAACCGAGTATTCCTCGTCCGTGATACCGGAGCCCAGGCCTGCGCCCCGTTCCACCAGAACGGTGTGGCCGTGGGTGCGGAACTCGTGAACGCCCGCGGCCGTGATGGCAACGCGGAATTCGTTGTTCTTGATCTCTTTGGGGACACCGATGATCATTTTGGGCTCCATCTTCGAAAGGCTTCAACGGCCTTTTTCTCTGCGGGGGACTGTGCTTCCAGAATAAATCCGCTGTGAGCCAGCCGACAGGAAAGGCGATCGTCACGGTTGCCGACTTCCCCGGAATTCCGCGGTTTTTGCCGCCCTCGACTCGACATTTGTCGATATTGAGGGCGTCAGGTGTCGCCTGATGTTCGTGGGGCAAAGTAGTGTTTTCTCCATGCAGCAAGACGTGGAGAAAATCGTCGAGGACGTAGCACTCAAGTTGGGCCGTGGCCTCTCCTTGGAAGACCTTGACGGCGTGCTGCTCGCCTACAGTTCCAACCAGTCCCACGCCGACCGTGTGCGCGTGAATTTCCTCCTGAGCAAGCGTGTCCCGGTGGACGTCAGCGCCTGGCAGCTCTCGCACGGCATCGCAACCGCGGTGCGTCCCGTCGTCGTACCCGCCAATGAAGAACTCGGGATGGTCGGGCGGGTTTGCGTCCCGTTGCTGGTGCGCGGATTCCGTGTGGGATACCTCTGGGTCCAGCAGGACCTTGACGAGCAGACCGCGACGGCGATACTCGCCGAATTGCCTGGTGTCCGGGACGAGTTGGACCTCCTCGCGGGGTTGCTGCTCGATTCCAATACGGCGGAATCGGAGTTCCGGCGCCGCCGTGAGCAGGAATTCCTCGCTGCATGCCAAGGCGAGTCCAACGCGGTGGCGGCCGTGGCGGGATGGAAGGAGATCCAAGGCAGGGGACCGTGGCAGCTGGTTACCGTGCTCGATGCTGCGGACAGTGGCGGTGTCTCTGATCCGATCGCGGCGACCCTGACACACCGTTCCGCCGCACTGCAGGCCACTATCGGGGTCGATTCCGTGCTTTTCAGCGCCGGGACTGAGACGCACTCGGTCCTGTTGTTCCGCGAAACGGGCGGACGGGCAGAGCATGCCCAGGTCCTGGTCCACTATCAGCTGGAACTCGCCAAGCGCGCCGGCCGAAAAGTGGACCGCGTCATTCTTGGCATCAGCGAGCCGTTTGCGGCTATTCGCCAACTGGGCCGGGCGTACCGGCAGTCGAAGCTCGCGGCCCAGGCTGCCGCCGTCGATCCTCCGCTCGGCGAGCTCGTGGACAGCCGCTCGGCCGGGATCTATCAGTTGTTCGAACGGCTACAGGCGCCCGGGGGGTGGGACGATTCGGGTTCCGTGCACTTCCAGGAGATCGAGGACGCCGACCGCAACGGCGAGCTGCTGCCCGTGCTCGAACTGCTTTACGACAGCGACGGCTCCGTTCAGGATGTGGCCTCGAAGCTCCACCTGCACCGCAGCAGCATCTACAACCGACTGGCCAGGGTCCGCCAGCTTATCGGAGCGGATCCGCTGAATGGCGCCACCCGGCTCGAACTCCACGCAACGCTCAAGGCGCGCCGCTGGGCTGGCCGACCGCGGATTTGAAGCGCAGGTACCGGAAACCGCGCTGGCCTACTTGTTGAACTGCCTCAACTGAAGGCTGCAGCGCCAGCGGTCCGGGCGGTGCTGAATCATCTGCGTCCAGGTGTTCCGGCAGCATCGTCCGTGCCACTCGACGGCAAATGCTCGATGCCCTCCCATCCTCACTGCAGTGCCTTGGTTGCTGCGTCCAGAATCGACCCAAGATCGACGCCCGGTTGGGTAGGCGGTGGCGTCGGTGTGGGGCTGGCCGGGGTCCGTGGCTTCCAAGAACCTGTGGGTGCGGGAGTCGGAGACGCTGGATCCGTCGGATCCGGTGTCGGGGTTGGGCTAGCGGGTCCGGTCGGACCGGGGCTGGGAGCCGGCGCAGGCTGGGCCGGAACCGGGGTGGAAGGAACAGGCGCCGGGGTGAGGCTTGGGGGCAGCGCTGACGGGAGGGCAGGAACCTGAACGGAGATCGACGGTGCAGGGACGCTCGACGATTCGACAGCTACCGGTCCTTGCGGCGAATGCTGCGCCGGGTCCCCGGCCTGGCCGGACTTGGCGCTCGGGGTAGCTGCCGAAGGTGATTCCGCAGCGCTGGGGGAGGTGCTTGGCGTCGTGGAAGGAGCGCCGGATTGCGTGGAGTCCTGGCTGTCTGCGCTGGCAGCGTCCTGGGCACGGGATTCCTGGCCGAAGAAGGGCAACTCGAGGGCTTGTCCCAGGGAGCCGGCGGCCAACAAGATGCCTAGGGCACCTGTCACCACTGCCATTCGGTTGCTCATCGTCCGGACGGCGGCGGCCTTCTTGAGGACGGCGTGTGGTTCACGGCTGAAGGAGGAACCGGTAAGGGTCGCCGGACCGGCGCCGGCGCGGGTTGCCGCGGGAAGTGCCGTTGTGGCTGCGTGCTCGGTTTTGGCCGACTCTGCTGTCGCGCGAGCCAAGGTCGCAGCAGACACCGTCGGTATGGCCGCAGTGGCCGGCTCAGCTGTCGCAGGAGCCGCGGTCTCGGCAGCGACAGCCGGTATGGCCGCGGTGGCAGGTTCTGTCGCCGCGGCAGGCACTGTTTGAATGGCCGCAGTTTCGCTGGCTTCTGAGGCCCGCTTCCGTTCGGCCGCCCGGGCGGCCGCGCGCGTGGTGGGTGCCGCCGTCGTCGGGGTTGCGGCGGTGGTGGGTGCCGCCGTCGAACTCAAAGGTTCGGAAGCCGGCGCAGCGATGAACGGTTCGCTGTCTGTGGCCCGACGACGTCCGGTTGGTTTGGTGCTCTCGCCCGCCACTTGGGCACGGCGAGGCTGATCCATGGTTGGGGACATGGTGATTGCCTCTCAACGCCTTCGAGGTTAGCTGTCGGGTTCGGACGAGGCCGTCCGGCCGCGCGTGGCGGCTTCACCCCAAGGGCCTGAAGTGGGCCCGGAGACTCTGGGTCCCCCGTCTCTGCCGCGGGTCTGGCGGATTCCGGGTTGCGGCAGAGCTCGGCGTCAACCCGGAAGCGGCCCGGTTGGGGACTGGGTCGCCCCTCGACGTTACAACAGCCGGCATGCAAAGTCACATTTGAATAACGGGCGCGGTGACCCGTTTTTGCCCGGCCTGGCCGGCGATGAGTCCCGCGACGTGTTCGGCGTCGCGGCCGACCCCGCCCACGAGGCCGGAGGTCAACCCGTATTGGAAGGGCATGCCCGCAAAGAACAGTCCTGGGAGTTGTTCTACGGCGCCCCGGAGGGTGAGCGGCCAGCCGTCCCCATCCGTGGGAAGTCCTTGGATCCAGCCAAAGTCCGGTTGGTAACCAGTAGCCCAGATGACCGTGGACACCGGTATCGCGTGGCCTTCATCGGTCAGGGGTTGGCCATCGCGCGTGCCCTTCAGGCGTGGTAGGCGGGTGACTCCCGCGGCGTCGAGCTCCCGCGTTGAGGTCCGGATCAGTGGCGCGCCGTGCTGGGTGAACCCGAGCGCGACCTTGCGGCCGATAGGGGTGGATCTGTTCAGCACCTTGTGGATGAAGAGCCACCAAAGCCCGCCGGCGTATCGCGTCACGGGGCCCGGAATGTGGAACGGAGGGTTTCCTGCGATGTAGGTGCGGTGCGTGGGTGCGAGCTCCAGGGCGATTTCGACGCCGGAGGTGCCGGAGCCGACCACCAGGACATCTCCGGGCGGAATTGAGTCCGGGTTGGAGTATTCCGCTCCGTGCAGTTGGTGGATGCCTGGATCGAGATCCCTGGCGAACGCCGGGACCCGTGGCTGTGTATTCGGGCCCGTGGCAACAACAACGTTTCTCGCCAGGATCGACCCGGCGCTCGACTGCACCCGGAACCGGCCGTCCTCCCGCTCGATGCCGACGACGCGGGCGCCATGGCGTACCGGGAGTTCCCAGTTCGTGGCGTAATTCTCGAGGTATTCGGCCATGGCGTCTTTGCCGGGAAAGGTCCCCCGGGCGGCTGGAAATGGCAGGCCGGGAAGGGAATCGTGCTGCGCCGGGGTGAAGAGGCGCAAGGAATCCCATCGGCTCCGCCACACGTCGCCGACGCGGGCCTGCGAGTCCAGGATGAGGAAATCTTGCAGGTGTTTCTTCAGGTGGTATCCGGTGGCGAGCCCCGCCTGCCCTGCGCCCACAATTACCGTGTTCACTGCCTCATTGCTGTCCATCGCGAAGCCTCCTGAGGTGTCCGAGGTGATTAGAATAGCATTCCAGTCACTGGAATGCTATTCTTTTTTCGTGGAAATCCGGCACAATGACAGGCGCTTAGCTCAAGCTGTCGCAACCAAAGCTGCCGTGGTGGAGGCCGCCCGTCAGCTGTTTCTGAGCAAAGGGTATGTGGCCACCACTATCGGGGCCGTTGCCGAGCAAGCAGGTGTGGCCGTCCAGACCATCTACAACTCCGTGGGCAACAAGGCTGCGCTGCTCTCGGCCGTGGTCGACGCGACGGCGGCGGGTCCGGATGCTCCCCGTTCCGTGCCGGAGACCATGCGCGAGCGGACTGCCGCAGCCGCCGACGCCGGAGCGGTCCTGGCGCTGTTGGCCGACTGGTTTGCCGAGGTGAATCCGCGGAGCACCCAATTGTTCACCGTCATGCGGCAGGCCTCCGCCGTCGACGCCGAAGCCGCAAAAGTGGAGCGGGACCGGGCCGAAACCCGGCTACGGAACTATGCGGAAGCTGCGGCCGCGCTCAGGCGGCGCGGGGCACTGAGCTCCGGCATGAGCGACGAGCAAGCCGCTGCCGTGATCTGGTCGGTGGGTCATCCGGACACCTACCGGTCACTCGTGCTGGACTTCGCCTGGGGATTGGACCGCTACCGGGATTGGGTCCACGCTGCGCTCAAGGCGGCCCTCGCGTAGCTTTTCTACTTGTTGCTTTCCTCTTCCGCCGCGGCCGTCTTCTTCTGGGTTTCCAGCCACGTCATGATGTCCGCGAGCCTGATGCGCCGATGCGTGCCGCGGTATTCCACCGGGATTTCGCCACGGTCAGTCATGTTCCGCAGGTAGGTGTGCGAGATTCCCGCGAGTTCGGCCGCCCTCGACGTCGTGAGCATTTCCTCGACGCTGCTCACCGTCACAGCTTCACCTCGGCCCAGCCTGCCAAGGAGGTCGACGACGGCGTCCCTCGCCTCATCCGGCAGCCGGTGGACCGTGCCATCCACGAAGACGGTGATGTCGTTGCTGTCCTGGAGTGAGCGCGCCAGGTTACGGGCGTCGTCCGCGGGCAAGCCAGGCGTCACGCGGGGAGCTATCAATGCCATGGCAGAAGCCTAGTCGCGCTCAAGGCTGTGCGGTTACGCCGCCGTGTTAGATTCACGCCTATGGTCAACTACCCCGCCAATCCGGATCCCGCGCTCGCCGTGGCCGCGGCAATCGATCTACTGGTGCGGCAAGGCTATGACGCGACCTCCGTGGACGACCTTGCCGATGCCGCAGGGATCAGCCGGAGCACGTTTTTCCGCAAGTTCGGCTCCAAAGAGGACATTGTTTTCGCTGATCACGACCGTATTCTGGCGCGGGTCCAGGACCTCCTTGCGCGGACGACGGCGGATCCGTTGCGTGCCGTCGTGGATGCCGCGCTCTTGGTTTTTGGCCACCATGTGGGCAACTGGAGAACCTCCCTCGCCCGCTACGAGCTTCTGCATCAAGTGCCGGCCCTTCGTGATCGTGAACTTGTCATGACGCATCGCTATCAACGGGCTTTCCGGAATCATCTTCTTTCCGCGTTGCCCGAGGGCGAAAGCCGCGAGGTCACGGCCGTGGCCTTTGCCGCTTCGGTGGTTGCTGTGCACAACAGCGTCCTGCGCCAATGGCTGCGGGCGGTTTCTGCTGGCGAACGCGAGGCGGATGCGGAGCGCGTCACGGGCGCGGAGCGCGACGGGCGGGAAGCTGAAGCCGGGGAGTTGGCCACCAGGCTCGGGCGTGAATTGGGCGCGTTGGCGGACACGTTCGCCCGTGTTTCAACCGGCGAGGCGGGTAGCGACGCAGCCGGTGCTGCGTCCGCGCAAGGCGGCCGTCCCGCCGTCGTGGTTGCTGTCCTCGATCCGGCAGCGGGTACGGAAGAGATCATTCAAGCGGTTCGGGACGCGCTGGCTTAGTTCGATCCAGCAGAGTCCATGGTTGGAACTGAGTTCCTTGACATGAAACTGAGTGTCAGCGCATGCTGGGAGTCGTAGATCGCAACCCCGAGCGAGGATCCCCCATGACGACGATGTCCAACAGCGCTTCCGAGGAACTGGATGCCATATTCCCGGTCGGCGCAGCTTTTCCGGCTGGCACCATGGAGCCCGAGTATGTCCTGAACGAATCCCTGGACCCGGACCCGGCCTCCGTCTTCAAGGACGTTAGCCGCGAAGACCGCGCCTACTGGGACCGCGCGCGGACCTTTGTCCAGGACGACGTGCTCCCGGTCATCGCGGGGTACTGGGAGCGCGCGGAGTATCCGCTCCATCTGGTGAAGCGCCTGGGTGAACTTGATCTGCTGCGCGACGGAATCAACGTCGACGGGTTCCCGGCCATGAGCAAAACCGCCGCCGGACTGGTCACCATGGAACTGAGCCGCGGGGACGGCTCCATCGGCACGGTGGTCGCTGTCCAGGGCGGCTTGGCTTTGCGGTCCGTGGCGGAATGCGGTTCCCCAGAGCAGCAGGACCGTTGGCTTCCCGTGCTTTCCCGCGCCGAGGAATATGGCGCTTTCGCCTTGACCGAGCCCGCGCACGGTTCCGATTCGGTGGGACTCGAGACGACTGCGACCGCCGTCGATGGCGGCTATGTGCTCAACGGTGAAAAGAAATGGATCGGCAACGGCTCAATCGGCGGGCTGACCGTCGTCTGGGCCCGTGGCGACGACGGGCAGGTTCACGGATACCTCGTCCCCCAGGATTCCCCCGGGTACTCCGCCACGACCATTGAAGGCAAGCTGTCACTCAGGGCAATCTGGCAGGCACACATCCGCCTTGAGGATGTCTTCGTCCCGGCGGAAAACGCGCTCCCGGGTGCCCGGAGTTTCAAGGACACAGCCCGGGTGCTCTTGGCGACCCGGCTGGGAGTGGCCTGGTCCGCCGTCGGGCACGCCACTGCCTGTTACGAAACCGCGGTGCAGTACGCGGCCCAACGCCGGCAGTTCGGCCGCCCACTGGCCGCTTCGCAGATTGTGCAGGAGCGACTTGCCCGGATGCATTCGGAGCTCGCCACCAT
Organism: Arthrobacter sp. 01T428; assembly: GCF_056398685.1. NCBI lineage: Bacteria > Bacillati > Actinomycetota > Actinomycetes > Micrococcales > Micrococcaceae > Arthrobacter > Arthrobacter sp. 01T428. The sequence continues at coordinate 110,400 of NZ_JBFTPW010000011.1, forward strand.
GCAGCTCATGGTCATGCAGATGACCAAGCTGGACGATGAGGGCGTGCTGACTCCCGCGCAGGCGGCGCTCGCGAAGTTCACCTGCACTCGCACTGCCCGCAGCATCGCCTCGAACGCGCGCGACTTGCTCGGTGGCAACGGGATCTTGTTGGCCAACCGCGTGGCCCGGCACTTCGCCGACATAGAGGGCATCCATACCTATGAAGGCACAGAGACTGTCCAAGCGTTGATCATCGGACGCTCGATCACGGGTATCTCCGCCTTCGCCTAAGGCGGTATCCCCCGCCCCCGGCGCGGCCCCCCAGACGCTCGCTCAGATATGAGCGCAATCGACGTAACGCTCGCTCGCTAATCAACGGTGAGCGAGCGTCTGGCGGGAAGCCACCGTATGTGAGCGAGCGTTTCAGGGGAGGCCACCATATGTGAGCGAGCGTTTGACCGGAAGCCACTGTATGTGAGCGAGCGTCTGGCGGGAGGCGCCTACTCCGCGTCGAGGTCCGTTTCCAACAGTGTCACCAGGGAATCGAGGGCAGCGTCGGCGCCGTCGCCCTCGGCCCGAAGCACGACGACGTCGCCCTTCGCCGCGCCGAGCGTCATGAGCGATAGGATGCTGGCGGCGTCGAGCGCGTCATCGTCAGGCGAACCGGCCATCGCGATGGTCACTTCGACCGGGGATTCCCCTGCGGCTTCGGCGAAGATCGCCGCCGGACGGGCGTGCAGTCCGGAGCGGCTGGCGATGGTGGCGGTGCGTTCGGGCATGGTTTCTCCTTGTGTTCAGGTGGGGCAGTACAGCTGGGCTCAGAGCCCGAGTTCTTCGAGGATCGGCAGTTTGGCGCGGACCCAGGCTTTCGCGTCAAGCGCATCGGGTGCGCTGAGCGCCAGCCGGGCCAGCTCTTGCGCTTGTTCCAGCGTCACCGTTTTGAGCACGGTTCCGACGGCGGCCAGCGAGCGGGCGGTCATGGAGAGCGTGGACACGCCCAGGCCAACGAGCACGACGGCGAGGGCCGGGTCCGCGGCAGCCTCACCGCAGACACCAACCGGTTTGCCGTGGCCCTCTTCCGCCGAGCCTGCCACCGTCAGCTGAACGAGGCGCAGGACGGCGGGCTGCCACGGGGTGTTGAGTTCGGCGAGGGGGCCGAGTTGCCGGTCGGCGGCCATGGCGTACTGGGTGAGGTCGTTGGTGCCGAGGGACGCGAAGCCCACGTGTCGGAGGACCGACGCCGAGGTCAATGCCGCGGAGGGAACTTCCACCATCACGCCGGGCGTCTTGATTCCCGCGGCATCGCACATCGACGCGAAATGGGCGGCCTCGGCGGCGGTCGAGATCATGGGTGCCATGACCCACACCTCGGCTTCTGTTTCGTCGGCAGCGATGGCGATGGCCTCAAGCTGGCGATCCAAAACACCGGGCGTGGTGAAATCGGTGCGGTAGCCGCGCACCCCGAGGGCAGGGTTGGGCTCAGTGGCGTCGGTGAGGAAGGGGAGGGGCTTGTCAGCGCCGGCGTCGAGGGTACGGAGTACAACCTTTTTGCCCGGGAAAGCGTCGAACACGCCCCTGTACGCGGCGGCCTGTTCCAGCACCGTCGGTTCGGTGTCGCGTTCCAGGAAGCAGAATTCGGTGCGGAAAAGGCCCACGCCCTGGGCACCGAGCGCAGCGGCCGCGGCAGCGTCCTTGGCGCCGCCGACGTTGGCGAGGAGGGGCACCAAGTGGCCGTCCGCCGTCGTGCCGTTTCCGTCAAAGACCGCCAGAGTGGCGGCGTTTTCGACCCATGCGAGGGCGGCCGCGCGCTGTTCTTCGCTGGGTTCGAGGGAGAGTGAGCCGGCTGCGCCGTCCACAAAGACTTCTGCGCCGTCAGGAATTTCGTCCACACCGCGGGCCGCGACGACCGCGGGCAGGCCGAGCGAGCGCGCGATGATCGCGGTGTGGGACTGCGGTCCGCCGCCCGAGGTAACCAGTGCTGTCACGACGGCGGGGTCCAGCGTTGCGGTGTCGGCGGGAGCGAGGTCTTCGGCCACGAGGATGAACGGAGTGTCCGACGCCGGGATCCCAGGGGCGGGGACTCCGCGAAGTTCGGCGACGATCCGCGCGCGGACGTCCAGGACGTCGGTGGCGCGCTCGGCCATGTATCCGCCCAGGTTGTGGAGCATTTCGGACACGGAGGCGCCGGCTTCCCAGATGGCGCGTTCGGCGGAGCTGCCGTTGTTGTTGATGAGCTTGGTGGCCGATTTCAGGAGCATGGTGTCCTTGGCCATGAGCGCGGTGGCTTCCAGCACGGCCTTACCGTCGCCGCTGGCCTTGTCCGCGCGTGCTTTGAGTTCGTCGTGGACCGACTGTGCCGCCGCTTTGAGGCCGGCGACGGCGTCTTCCGCGGTTGTCGATGCGGCGAGCTGCTCGCCCGACGGCGGTTCGCTGACTGGTTTGGGCATCTGACGGATAGTGCCAATGACGCGGCCCGGGCTAACGCCTACTCCTTGGAAATTCTGCACTGAAATCCTCTGTTCCTGCTCTCGGATCGGACCCACCGGCTGCGGCGCCTCGGGGTCCGAAAAAATCTCCTGTGACTCACTTCATATAGCGTTGCTATAGGTGCTAGGGTAGCGGCTATGAGTTTCGATGACCAGCTTCCGCCCAAAACTCGGCTGCTCCGTGCAGCTGCCGAGTTGCTGGCGAATTCGGATGGGTCGCCGGTCTCTACGCGCCAAATCACCAAACTTGCCGGCGTCACGGCGCCCACGCTTTACCACCACTTCGGCGACAAGGAGGGGCTGTTCGACGCCGTCGTTGCAGCCGGCTTCGAGGAGTACGTGGCGGGAGAGCGGGACTTCGCACCCTCCGGGGTCCCCCTGGAGGATGTCCGCCGGATGTGGGACAACCACGTCCAGTTCGGACTTACCCAACCGCACCTTTACCTGGTGATGTTCGGCAACATCCGTCCGGAAAGCAGGCCGGCCATCGTGGCTGATGCCGAGTCGCTTCTGGAGGAGATGCTGAGCAAGGCGGCCATTGCCGGGCAGATCAACGTACCCCCGCGTGAGGCGGCCAGAAGCATCCTGGCGGCCAACGTTGGCGTCACGCTCATGCTCATCGCAGAGCCTTTGGAAGACCGGAACCTCGAACTCTCCACCATGACCCGGGATTCCATGATTTTCGCCGTGTCCACGGAAACAGCCCGTGGCGCCGCAGCAGACGACTCCGGCAAGTCGTCCGTTGTTGTTGCGGCAATCGCGCTGAATGCGGCACTCCAAGCCTCGCATTCAGACCAGCTATCCAGTTCGGAACTGAAGCTGTTCCTTGAATGGCTTCACCGAATCTCCAGCAGCTCCTAGAGCTGTCCTCCTTCGATAGATATCGACTGATTCCGCATTGATGCGGGACTCACGTTAGGAATTCACACAATGGCAACAGCGTCAGTTGCGAAACCGCGCACCAGCGTGCGCGTTGGTGTCCAAAAGTTCGGAACGTTCCTCTCGGGCATGATCATGCCCAACATCGGGGCCTTTATTGCATGGGGCATCATCACCGCCCTGTTCATCCCGGCAGGGTTCTTCCCCAATGCGGACCTGGCCAAACTCGTGGGCCCCATGATCACGTACCTGTTGCCGCTGCTGATCGGCTATACCGGCGGCCGGGCGGTCCATGGCATCCGCGGCGGCGTGGTTGGAGCCGCCGCCACCATGGGTGTGATTGTGGGTACGGATATTCCGATGTTCATCGGTGCCATGCTCATGGGCCCGCTCACGGCCTGGATCATGAAGAAGCTCGACAAGGTGTGGGAGGGCCGGGTCAAGCCGGGCTTCGAGATGCTGATCGACAACTTCTCCGCAGGCATCGTCGGTGCCGCACTGGCCATCTTCGGCATGTTGGTGATCGGTCCGGTTGTTAAGGCCTTCAGCGACGGCGCGAGCAACGTCGTCGAGTTCCTGGTCCACAACGGACTTCTGCCGCTGACCAGCATCTTCATCGAACCCGCCAAGGTCCTGTTCCTCAACAACGCGGTCAACCACGGCATCCTCACTCCGCTCGGTACGGAACAAGCGCTGCAAAACGGCAAGTCCATCTTGTTCCTGCTCGAGGCGAACCCCGGCCCGGGCGTCGGCGTCCTGCTCGCCTACATGTTCTTCGGCAAGGGCCTGGCACGGGCATCCGCTCCCGGCGCCGCGCTCATCCAGTTTGTCGGCGGTATCCACGAGATCTACTTCCCGTACATTCTCATGAAGCCGATCCTCATCCTCGCCACGATCGCGGGCGGCATGACCGGCATCTTCACCTTGGTGGTCACCGGCGCGGGCTTGCGTTCGCCGGCAGCCCCTGGCAGCATCATCGCCGTCTTTGCCGCGACAGCGAAAGACAGCTATTTCGGTGTCGCCCTGTCCGTGCTCCTCGCAGCCACAGTGTCCTTCCTGATCGCCTCCGTGATCCTGCGGACCAGCAAGACCACCGATGTGGACGCGCTGGGCCAGGCAACGTCCAGGATGGAAGAACTCAAGGGCAAAAAGAGCTCCGTTTCCTCCACCCTCCTGGGCGCCGGCGGCGGAACCGCCGTCCTGACCCGTCCTATCCAGAACATCGTGTTCGCGTGCGACGCCGGCATGGGCTCCAGCGCGATGGGTGCCTCGGTCCTGCGCAACAAGATCAAGGCAGCCGGTTTCCCGGACGTCAAGGTCACCAATTCGGCCATTGCCAACCTCAGCGACACTTACGACGTCGTGGTCACGCACCAGGACCTGACAGAACGCGCGCGTCCGGTCACCTCCAGCGCCGTGCACGTCTCCGTGGACAACTTCATGAACAGTCCCCGGTACGAGGAGATCGTGGAACTGGTCAAGAGCAGCAACGCCGGATCCGGCGCTGAGGGCTCGACGGCGGTTGCCGAACCGGCCGCCGGTGCCCACGCGGCCCAGCCAGCCGTCGTCGGGGGCAAGGATGTCCTGCTCCCCGAAAGCGTGATCCTCACCGGCACCGCGACTGATCGTGACTCGGCCATCGACGAAGCAGGCAAGCTCCTGCTGGACCGCGGCGCCGTGGACATGGGCTACATTCACGCCATGCATGAGCGCGAGGAATCGGTGTCCACGTACATGGGCAGCTTCCTGGCCATCCCGCACGGCACGAACGCTGCCAAGAACCACATCCTGCACTCCGGTGTGTCGATCGTCCGCTATCCCGAGGGCATCGACTGGGGCGGCAAGCAGGTCAAGTTCGTCGTCGGCGTCGCCGGCATCAACAACGAGCACCTCCACATCCTGTCCTCCATCGCCAAGATCTTCACGGACAAGGCGCAAGTGGCCCAGCTTGAACAGGCCACGTCGGTTCAGGAAGTGCTGGATCTGTTCGGGAAGGTCAACGCATAGTGAAGGCAGTCCATTTTGGGGCAGGGAACATCGGACGGGGATTCGTCGGCTTACTGCTGCACGAGGCCGGATATGAGGTGGTCTTCGCCGATGTAGCGGATGCCTTGATCAGCCAACTCGCCTCCGCGTCCTCCTACGAGGTCCACGAGGTCGGAGAAAACGCGGCGGTCAAGACCGTGTCCGGTTTCCGGGCCCTGAATTCGGGCACCGAAGAGGTTGCCGTCGTCGCGGAAATCGCGACGGCGGACCTCGTCACCACGGCGGTCGGGCCGCACATCCTCAAGTTCGTGGCACCCGTGATCGCGCGCGGCATCGCCGGCCGCTCGCCGTCGTTGGCTCCGCTCCAGGTCATGGCCTGCGAGAACGCGATCAACGCCACGGACCTCCTGCGTTCCGAAGTGGAAGCGGCGTGGGACGGTGCCGCGGGCGATCTTTCCTCCGTTGCTGTTTTTGCGAATACCGCGGTGGACAGAATTGTCCCCAACCAGGCGCCGGGCCAAGGCCTGGACGTCACTGTGGAGACCTTCTACGAGTGGGTCATCGACCGCACGCCGTTCGCGGGGGCGGCGCCAGTGATCCCCGGCGCGACCTTTGTGGATGAGCTCGGTCCGTATATCGAACGGAAGCTGTTCACGGTCAATACAGGACATGCCTCGGCAGCGTACTTCGGCTACGGCGCCGGCCTGGAGAAGATCTCCGATGCGATGGCCGACGCCTCCGTGGCCGCCCGGGTGCGTGCCGTGCTGGAGGAGACCAAACAGCTTCTCGTGGCCAAGCACGGTTTCGTCGAAGCTGAGCAGGAAGCGTACGTGCAGAAGATCCTGTCCCGCTTCACCAACCCGTACTTGCCGGACACCGTGAACCGGGTTGGCCGTGCTCCGCTCCGGAAGTTGGGCCGGCACGAACGGTTCATCGGCCCGGCAGCGGAACTGGCCGAGCGCGGAATAACCCCCATTGCCTTGCTCGACGCGATGTCGGCTGCCCTTCGTTTCGACGACGGAGCAGACGACGAAGCCGTGGAACTCGCCCGGATGCTTTCGGAAATGGACGCCGCCGAGGCGGTTGAGCGGATCACTGAACTGCCGCCGTCGCACCCGTTGTTCCCGCAAGTGCAGAAGCTGATCGAAGACCGCAAGGCCGAGGCCTAGACTTTCCGGCGACGCCCGCTGGCGGTCCGGTGCGCCCGCGTGCCAGCCTTTCCGGCGACGCCCGCTCAGATATGCGGGCCTTTTCCGGGACGCTCGCTCGGATATGCCGGCTTTTTCCTGAACGCTCGCTCACCCTGCTTCACCTGATGTGAAGGAGGGTGAGTGCTTTAAGGCTCTAAAAGTAGGGAAGCGTCGACTAGTTGCCGAGTTCTTCCGACGCCGTTCGCCCGGCGGCAAGGACGCGCCGCAGGAAATCCGTGATGACGGCGATTTCGGAGTCGTCGTAGTCTGCGCAGATGGTGTCCATGAGGCTGTTCATTCCCGAGTAGAGGCGGAACATCTCGGCGTTTCTGTCGGGAAGAACCCGGATCACTACGGCGCGCCGGTCGGACGGATCGCGGTCCCGGACAATCCAGCCTCCGCGTTCAAGCCGGTCGAGGATGCCAGTCATGGTGGCTGGGTGCAGGCCGGCGTGTTTGGCCAACGTGCTCGGGCTGAGCGGCCCCCTGCTTGAGATCAGGTCAAGGCAGTCGAGGTCAACATCCTTCAGTTCGGCTTGGGTGCCGACCTGGTGATTGAGTACGGATAGTTGCACGCGCACGCCGCGAAGCTCGGCTTTGAGCTCAGCAACGGCACGTCGCCGAAGGCGCGGAGTCGTGGCTCCTTGATTTGATATGGAACTCATATGATATCGTTTCTGTATTGTATGGTTTTCCTAGAACAAGACTACCGGAGGCCGCATCACATGAAGATCGCAGTGTTCGGGGCAAATGGCCCCACCGGAAGGATCCTCACCGCACAAGCGCTCGACGCCGGACACCTCGTCACGGCTGTCACGCGCAGGCCGCATGAATTCCCGCTATCCGCTCCCGGCCTGAGTGTGGTCGGCGCCGATGTGTACAACTTCGAGGACGTGAGCGCCGTCGTCGAAGGAAGTGATGCCGTCCTCTCAACGCTCGGTGTTCCATACAGTCGCCGGCCGATCACGGTCTATTCAGTAGGCACGGGCAACATCATCCGGGCAATGGGCAACCATGGCGTCCGTCGATTGGTCTGCGTGAGTTCCAGCGCTACCGATACTATGGCCGGCCCGCATGGCGGATTCTTTTTCGAGAAGGTGCTACAGCCCCTCGTCACCAAGCTGCTGGGTAAGACGCTGTACGAGGACATGCGGCGGATGGAGGCCGCCGTCGTCGACAGCGGCCTGGACTGGACAATCATGCGGCCTTCCGGTCTTTTCGAAACCGATTCCGTGACTGAATACAAGATGGCCGTTGACTACATAAATGGCACTTTCACGTCGCGGGCCGACCTGGCGGACTCCATGCTGAGGCAACTCACTTCGGACGAGTTCGTGCGCAAGAACGTAGCAGTTGCAACCTTTTCGCAGAAGCCGAGCCTCATTCAGCTGCTTTTCCGCGAGGCCAGCAGCAAGAAGGCCGCGCCGGATAGCGTCCCCGAGGGAAAGTTGTCATGAGCCGTCTAGCCATCCAGTCAGTGGTCCGTATCGCTGGGCTTGTATTCGTCGGCCTGTTCGCGGGGTTCCTCACTGGGATACTCGTCTTGGAATTGTCCTTGCGGCAATTTAGCAGCACGGTTTACGCCCAGCTCCAGCAGGTGGCCCTCGTCGGCTGCCTCTCCTGGCCTCAGTCCTCCTGTTTCCAGCGCTGATTGCCACGGCGGCCCTGGTATTGATGGAGCTCAAGACAAGGGATCGCGGTTTCTGGTTGGTGGCCGGCGCCCTCGCGCTGCTGCTCGCGGCCTTGATCACAACACTCGTAGTCAACGTTCCTATCAATCTGGCCGAAGCTGGATGGAACGTCAGCAACCCGCCAGGGGACTGGGCGGACATACGCGACCGTTGGCAGGTGGGCCACGCAGTACGAACCTTTGCTGCGTTCTTGGCCTTCGGAGCTTTGTCAGCCGCCGCGGCGCGACAACCGATCCGCCGTCGGAGTTTGCAGCCCGCGCCAGCATAAGTCCCGGCGCCCAACGCTCACCCGCCTTTGGCGGGACAGCCGAAACCCTCCTTCGCGTGATGACGTGAGGGAGGGTTTCGGGTTTTGCCCATATAGGTGAGCGCGCGTCCGAAGGATGGCCGCTATATGTGAGCGGGCGTTGCGTCGAAAAGGCTCGTAGGTGAGCGCGCGTCGGAAGATTGGCCGCTATATGTGAGCGGGCGTCCTAGCGGGCGGCGGTTTCGACTGCGGCCGTCTCGGTTTCGGCCATGGCCTTCCACTCGGCGACGCGGGCTTGGTGCAATGGCGATTTCCGGACCAAGGCGTAGGCGACGGCGAGGATCGCGAACCAGATGGGCGTTACGAGCAGTGCCGTGAGGGTGTCCGGCTGCGTCGTCAGGGCCCAGACCAGGAAGCCGAAGAAGGCGAAGACCACCCACACCATCACGATCCCGCCGGGCATCTTGAACGTCGATGCCTCGTGCAGTTGGGGCCGGCGCTTTCGGAAGACGAGGTAGCTGGCCAGGATGATCGACCACACGAACATAAAGCAGACGGCGGACACCGTGGTGACCATGTCGAAAGCTGCTCCGATGTCTTTGCCCGCGTAGAGCAGGGCGACGCCGCCAAGGAGAAGCACGCAGGACAGGAACAGGGCGTTCTGCGGAACCTTGCGGCTCGAAAGACGGCCGAACATCTTCGGGGCATCGCCGTCGTTCGCCAGGCCAAACACCATGCGCGACGTCGAGTAGATACCGGAGTTGGCCGAGGACATGGCGGAGCCCATGAACAGGCCTGTTCCGATGGCGCCGCCGATGGCAAGCAACTGGATGTGGCGGTTGCTCAGTGAGCGTGCCAGATGCGGCTCGCTGTCTTTGCTGGAGGCAGTGCGTTGCCCCGTTGTTGTCTGGTCGGACATATCTGCATCCTTCGGGTGATTCGCCGCATGGTGACGTGGCTAACAATTCTGCTAGTCCAAACTAACTCGAACCATTCAAGAATTTGTGATTGATCGTTTCACCTAGAATTCATGAAGGCGCGTAAACCGAAGCCGCCAGCTTGTGTCAGGCTGGTGTTATGAGTCACGCAAATCCAGGAGTGAAGCCGCTGTTGAGCATGGTTCTGGACGAAGGCGTCTTCACGCTCCGCCGGGCCCATTGGGAGGACCTCCCTGCCATTCTGAGACTGCTCGCCGCCGATCAATTGGGCAGTTCCCGTGAAAATGCCGAGGACGTCGGCCCCTATCTGCAGGCGTTTCAGCAGATCAACGAGGATCCGGCCCAACTGTTGGTGGTGGGCCACTTGAACGGCGCTTGCGTTGCAACTTTCCAGCTGAGTTTCATCCCGGGCTTGGCCCGGAAGGGCTCGCTGCGCTGCCAGATCGAGGCCGTGCGCGTCGCCGCCGAGTTGCGGGATCACGGCGTCGGTGCGGCCATGATGCAATGGGCCATCGAAGAGGCGCGGAACAGGGGCTGCACCCTGGTCCAGCTCACCAGCGACAAGTCCCGCAAGGACGCCCATCGCTTCTATGAGCGGCTTGGTTTCGTGGCAAGTCACGAGGGAATGAAGCTGGCGCTGTAGCGCGGGCGGCCTGGAGGCCGCGCCAAACCAAAGGCCCGCACCCCTTGATATTTAGGCAGCCTAACTGTTAGGATACCTAAATATGAATACCAATCACGTTGACGACGCGCTCCTTGCCCTCGCCCAATCATTCCGGGAAGCTTTGCGGCAGAGCGTCTACGTGATGCGCCGCCTCGATTCCGAGGAGCAACTCAGCTCTGCCCAGCTTGGCGTCCTCAAGATGGCGCTCGACGGCGGTGCCCGCGTCGGTGGGATCGCACGGAACCTTGGGGTCAAGGTTCCCAGTGCCACGGAGCAGATCATCAAGCTTGAGCGCGCGGGCCTGGTCAAACGCGAAGCGGACCCGGACGACTCCCGTGCCGTCCGCGTCGCCGCGACGGCGGCGGGGCGTGCCGCCGTCGAGAACGCAGACCGTCGCCGTAACGAATTCATCGCCGGGATCCTCGGAACGCTAAGCCAGGCAGAACGCGACGCCGTGGAAGCCGCCCTTCCGGTGTTCGACAAGATCAACCATTCAGTCCAGAACTGAACAAGCCAAGTACTGAACAAGCCAAGAAACTAGGAGAGCAGTCCATGAAAGGCCAGCTCGCAGATCAACTGCAGCCAGCGGAAGAAACCCTCGAGGCCGAGAAGGCTTCGTTCCTCAAGCAGCCCAAGGCTGTGTGGGCCACGGCGATTGCCGCCGTCTTCGCCTTCATGGGCATCGGCTTGGTGGACCCGATCCTGCCGGCCATCGCCAAGAACCTCCAGGCCAGCCCCAGCCAAGTGTCGTTGCTCTTCACGAGCTACTTCCTCGTGACTGCGGTGGCGATGCTCGTGACGGGGTTCGTCTCTTCGCGGATCGGCGGCAAAAAGACCCTCATGATCGGCCTTGCCCTGATTGTCGTGTTCGCCTCGCTCTCCGGCCTGTCCGGAAGCGTGGGTGAGCTGGTCGGATTCCGCGCGGGTTGGGGACTTGGCAACGCTCTCTTCGTGGCCACCGCGCTTGCCGTGATTGTCGGCGTCGCGAGCGGTGGAACCGGAACTGCGATCATCCTGTACGAAGCAGCCCTTGGCTTGGGCATTTCCCTCGGCCCGTTGCTCGGCGCGCTTCTGGGCGGCTGGCAGTGGCGCGCGCCGTTCTTCGGCACCGCCGTCCTCATGGCCGTTTCCTTCATCGCCTTGCTGGCCTTGTTGCCCAAGACCCCGACGCCGGCAACGAAGGCCCGTTTGCGTGACCCTCTCCTTGCCCTGGGCCACAAGGGCCTCCGCACCACTGCGGCCAGTGCCCTGTTCTACAACTACGGCTTCTTCACGATCCTTGCCTTCACGCCCTTCATCCTTGGAATGGACGCCTACGGTATCGGTGCCGTGTTCTTCGGTTGGGGCGTAGCAGTGGCCGTGTTCTCGGTCTTCGTGGCTCCCCTGCTGCAGCGTCGATTCGGCACCACCAACGTCCTGGTCGGCACCCTCGCCGCTCTTTTGCTGGACCTCGTCGGGCTGGGACTGGCCGCGGGGCACTCGGTGACTGCCGTCGTCGTGCTTGTCATTGTGGCGGGCGCCCTGCTGGGGATCAACAACACGCTCTACACCGAACTGGCCATGGAGGTCTCCGATTCGCCGCGTCCCGTGGCTTCGGCCGGCTATAACTTTGTGCGCTGGATGGGCGGGGCGCTGGCTCCGTTTGTCGCGGCCCAGCTGGGTGAGCACTTCGGCCCGCAGGTTCCGTTCTTCGCGGCCGCCCTTGCCCTCGCGTTCGCGATCCTCGTGGCCGCCGGCGGCCGCCGCTTCCTGAAGTCCCACGAACCGCACCTCGTGTAGGAGGGCCCAACTAGCTGGCAGTTGTTGTCGTTATGAAGCCTCAAAACGACAACAACTGCGAGTCAGTTGGGTGGAGACTACTTGGGTGTGACCGCGAGCTCCGCAGGCTTGGAGCCCTTCGGGACGAACAAGGTGTCGGCCTGTTCGAGGGACATGCCGTTGGTTTCTGGCACCTTGAACATGACGAAGAAGAACGACGCCGCGGCGAACAGTGCGTACATGCCGTAAGTCAGCGGCAGCGAACCGGCCGCCATGATCGGGAAGCTCAAGGTGATGGCGAAGTTGGCGATCCACTGGGCTGCGGCGGCCAGGCCGAGCGCACGGGCCCGGATGCGGGACGGGAAGATCTCGCCCAGGAGCACCCACACCAACGGTCCCCACGAAGCGCCGAAGCTCACCACGAAGACGTTGGCGGCAACGAGGGCCACAGGACCCCAGGCGCCGCTCAAGGAAACCGAAGAGCCTGTCCCGGTGGCAGAAGAGAAGGCCAGCGCCATGGCACCCAGGGACACGGCCATGCCGATCGAGCCAGCCAGCAGGATGGGCCGGCGGCCGATGCGGTCCACGAGGGCGATGGCCACGAGCGTCACCAGGATGTTGGTGACGGACGTTGCCACCGAGATGGTCAGGGAGTCCTGCTCGTGGAAGCCGACTGCCTTCCACAGGGTGGTGGAGTAGTAGAAGATCACGTTGATGCCGACGAATTGCTGCAGCACGGACAGGATGATGCCGATCCACACAACTGGTTGCAGGCCGAAGGCCTTGCCACGCAGGGAGCCCTTCTTGGTGGAGAGCTCGTCCTGCTTGATGGAGTCGCGGATTTCGCGGATGTGGCGTTCGGTGTCATCGCCGGGCATCAGGGTGTCGAAGATTTTGCGTGCGGTGTCTTCCTTGCCGTTGAGGACCAGGAAATGCGGGGATTCGGGCAGCCGGAAGGCGATCAGGCCGTATATCGCGGCGGGCACGGCGCACGCGATGAACATCCAGCGCCAGGCCTCAATTCCCAGCCACAACGCGTGGTGGGCGCTTCCCGCGGACGTGGCCAGGACCGCGTCGGACAGCAGGGCCGCGAAAATGCCGGTGGTGATCGCGAGCTGCTGCAGCGACGCGAGCCGCCCACGGACCTGGCGCGGGGAGATTTCCGAGATGTAGGCCGGCGCGATCACCGACGCGAGGCCGATGCCCAGGCCGCCAACCAGCCGCCAGAAAACCAGGTCCCAGACGCTGAAGGCCAAGCCCGTCCCGATGGAACTGACCAGGAAGAGTGCGGCACCAAGCTTCATGGCCGGGATGCGGCCGTAGCGGTCGGCCACCTTCCCCGCGAGGTACGCCCCTGCTGCGCAGCCGAGCAGCGCGACCGCCACAGCGAAGCCGGTGACGGCTTCGCTCAGCATGAATTCGTCCTTCATCGCGTCGACGGCGCCGTTGACCACGGAGGAATCGAAGCCGAAGAGGAAACCGCCCACAGCTCCGGCAACGGCCAGGCCAATTACTTTGCGTGGGACGCCGGAACGGCTGTCGGAGCTGGATTTGGGCATGGCTCTCCCTTGAGGAAATGTGGTGGATTGTGCGGCGCGGTCGTCGTCGGCAGCTGGTTCCGACGGGGACGCCGGTGCACTCGCGCTACACAGTGTGGCACGCCGCCAGCGTGACTTCCAGTCAACCCCACCAGCCACACCGGACGTGTCACGCCACGCAAACTTTCGCGCCGCCGTCGGGCGCTCCACCGCGCAAACGCTGGAAACGACAACGGCAGGCAGCCCAAAAGACTGCCTGCCGTGACGCGATTCGAGATATTAGTGGGCCGAGACGGATTCCTTCGCTGCCGCCTTCGGATCCGTGAGTTTCTTGTTCGGCAAAGCGAAGGTGATGAGGAACGCGAGGCCGGTGAGCGCCGCGGCGGTCAGCATCACGGTGTCGATCGACTGCGCGAAGCCTTCAAGGATGGGCCGGGTGAGCGCCGGGTTGGCGTGGTGCAGCCAGCTGGTGTCGTTCAGCGAATCGTTCGTGGCGCCGTTCTTGAAGAAGTCGTACAGCTTGGCGTTGGCAGGATCCGCGGCTACCGCAGGATCCTTGAGCACCTTGAGGTAGTCCGCGCTGCCCATGGCGTCCTTCATGCCCGAGGCGATCTTGTCGGCGGCCAGGCTGAAGAGCATCGAGATGAACACGGCGGTACCCACGGCGCCGCCCATGGAACGGAAGAACGCTGCAGTGGACGTGCCCACGCCCATGTCCTTAGGCGGTACGGAGACCTGCATGGCCAGGGTGAGCGGCTGCATGCAGAAGCCCAGGCCCATGCCGAAGAAGACGGCGATCAGGCCGGGAACCCAGAGGCCGGTGTCCACGCCGAGGGACAGGCCCATGACGATTGCGGCGGCGGTCAGGATGCCGGTGCCGAGGATCGGGAAGATCCGGAAAACGCCCGACGCCGAGATGGTCCGTCCCGCTGTAATGGAACCGAAGAGGATGCCCACCGTGAAGGTGATCATCATGAGGCCGGCCTCGGTGGGGGTGAGGCCCTTGACCAGCTGCAGGTACATCGGGAGCATCGCGATGGCCCCGAACATACCGATGCCGATGATGAAGTTCAGCAGGGAAGACAAGCCGAAGGTGATGTTCCTGAAGAGCCGAAGGGGGATCAGCGCGTAGTCGCCGGCACGCCGCTCAACCAGCAGGAAGGCGATGATGCCGATGACGCCAAGCCCGTAGCAGATCCATGCGTTCCCGGAGGTCCAGCCCCAGCTGCGGCCTTGTTCGGCCACGAGCAGCAGCGGAACGATTGCCAGCGTGATGGCTGCCGCGCCCCAGTAGTCGATCTTCTGCTTGACGTGCTTCGCGGGCAGGTGCAGATAGAAGAACACCACAGCCAGTGCGGCCAGCCCGATGGGCAGGTTGATGAAGAAGACCCAGCGCCAGCCGTCGAAGCCAAGGATGTTGGCCGAGCCTGCAAAGGCACCGCCGACCACGGGCCCGAGCACCGAGGAAACGCCAAAGACGGACATGAAGTAGCCCTGGTACTTGGCACGATCCTTCAGGGCAACGATGTCGCCGATGATCGTCAAGGCGAGGGCCAGCAGACCGCCGGCGCCCATACCCTGGATGCCGCGGGCGATGGCGAGCTCGGTCATGGAATGCACGGAACCGGCGTACAGGGATCCGGCGAGGAAGATCAGGATCGCGGCGAGGTACAGCGGGCGGCGGCCGAAGATGTCGCTGAGCTTGCCGTACAACGGGGTGGTCACCGTGGATGTGATGAGGTAGGCCGTAGTGGCCCACGCCTGCAGGGACAGGCCGTCCAGGTCGTTGGCGATCGTGTAAATGGACGTGGACACAATGGTCTGGTCCAGGGAGGACAGGAACATGCCGAGCATGAGGCCCACCATGACGGTAAGCGTCTGACGGTGTGTCAAGACCTCTCCGGCGGCCCGCACAGGCGTGGCGTTGGACATTGCTTCTCCAAGGGTGGATGTAAGGGGACTAAGCAGGATAGTTGCTTTCAGTAACTATCCTAATGGCTCCTGTATTCCCTGTCCTACCCGATTGGCGAGAAAAATGTCACCGCTCCACCAGAATCCCGTCAGGATCGCAGTAGATCAGGTTGCCGGGTTCGATGTGCACTCCGTCAATCACCAAGGCGATGTCCACTTCGCCACGGCCCACTTTGGAGCTCTTCTTGGGGTTGCTACCAAGGGCTTTGACGCCCAGAGGCAGCTTCGCGATCGCCACGCGATCGCGGATGGCCCCATTAATCACGACGCCGGCCCAGCCGTTCGCGACGGCGCTTTCGGCAATCATGTCCCCCATGAGGGCGGTGCGCAGGGAGCCATAACCGTCCACCACCAGCACGGCGCCCTCGCCCGGTGTTGCCAGAATGGTCTTCACCAACGCATTGTCCTCAAAGCATTTGATGGTGCGAACGGGGCCGTTGAAGTGGGACATGCCGCCGAGGTCCTGGAACTGCAGTGATATCGACTCGACTTCTTCGGCACGCTCGTCGTAGAGATCGGCGGTGTTGATGGGGTTCGCTGGGCTGTTCATCGTTGATCCTCCTCGGTCCGTTGGAGTTACCCTAACGCGTGCGGACGAGCCATAGCGGGTCCTGGGCTTGCCGGTTGTCCACATACGCGCCTTCATGACAGCCGGGCAGGCTCCCTCGGCGCTAGGCTGAATTCACACGTCCAGAGGCTAGGGGAGTACCGTCATGAGCCTGTCCGATCTGCCCGGTTCATTGCCTGAAAGACCGGTGGCGGATCCTGCCCTCGATCCTTCGCGAACGCAAGGCCCGACGACGGCGCTCGCCGAGCCCGTGGAGCGCGTCCGCTCGCTGTGGGTCACCGGAGTAGTGCTCGTCAATGTTGGCATCAACGCCGCCTTCTTCGGCCCGATCCAGGTTCTGCTTGGACAGCAGGCCATCCACTTTGACGAAGGCCAGAAGGAAGCCATCCTTGCGCTCGTTACGGGATGTGGTGCGGCGGTGTCTATGGTCGCGAATCCCCTGTTTGGAGCGTTCAGCGATCGAACCACGTCCCGCTTCGGACGGCGAGTCCCTTGGGTGCTTTTCGGGGCCATCCTGGGTACCGCCGCATTGCTTGCGCTAGCGGGAGCTCCCAACGTGGCGGTCATGACTATTCTGTGGTGCCTCGTCCAAGCCGGCTGTAATGGGGCCTATGCGGCGATCACGGCGGCTATTCCGGACCGCGTGCCTGTGCCCCAACGCGGCGCGGTCGGCGGCCTTGCGGCCATGGGCCAGACGGTGGGCATTCTCGTTGGCGCAGTCATCGCTTCCGTAGTTTCGGGGAACTTTGCCCTCGGCTACATCGTGTGCGCCGCTGCGCTGCTGGCCGGCGTCGTGCTCTATCTTTTCAAGAATGGCGACGTGCCTCTCGCTCCCGAGGCCAGGCCACCGTTCATACTGTGGACATTCGTCAAGGGCTTTTGGATCTCGCCTGTCAAATACCCGGACTTCGCGTGGGCATGGTTGACGAGGTTCCTGGTCAATGTCGGCAACCACATGGTCACTTTGTACTTGCTCTTCTTCCTCAAGGATGCCGTGCATATCGAGGAAATGCAGGGGATCAAGCCGGAGTTTGGCGTCCTCATCCTGACAGGCCTTTATGCCGTCATGGTGATCATCACCAGCGTGGTGGGCGGTGCCATCAGCGACCGCATGGGCAAACGCAAACCGCTGGTCATTGCTTCCTCCGTCGTCATCTCGATAGCTGCGTTGATCCTCGCGTTCGAACCCACGTGGACGGGGGCCATTGCGGGTGCCGTGGTGCTCGGCGTGGGCTTCGGTGCGTATCTGGCGGTCGACTTCGCCCTCATTACCCAAGTGCTGCCTGCGGCCTTGGATCGGGGCAGGGACCTTGGGGTCATCAACATCGCCAACTCTTTGCCGCAGGTGATCGCGCCGGCGATTGCCTCGATTTTCGTTGTGTTCTGGGGTGGTTACGTCTCGCTGTATGTGGCCGCAGCGGTCATTGGCTTGCTGGGAGCGGTTTTCGTCGTGAAGATCAAGGGCGTCGCGTAGACCTGGGAATCCGTTCTCAGGGAACTGACAACTTGCTGCCGTATCATTGTCAGGACGCGCTCGGTCTATGGGGGGCCGCGCAATCTCCCCGAACGAAGCCCAAACCAACAGAACGCCGGAAATGTCCGAACCGAACTCCTTGGAACCGTATTCGCTGGATCTGGCCGCGGGGTTGCCCCAAATGGCGGCTGCTCCCACCACGCCGAGACAGCTATTGCGCTACGCCCGGATACTCAAGACTGCCGCGGGATTCGCCCAGCGGCAGTTCGATACTGTGAGCCTCTCGGATGTATCCACTCGGGCCCACGTTCCGCTGGGGACGCTCTACCGTTACTTTCCGTCCACGGTCCATCTGATGCTCGCCGTCTACCGGCAGCAGCTCCGCGAACTCAACGACGCCAAGCCGGCATCTTCGAGGTGCAGCCAGCAAGAGCTCACCGGTCTCGGGATGGAAATTTTCCACATGCGAGTCATGCAACCCGCTGTAGAACACTGCCTGTCCCGCACGTGGGACACCCGCGATGGTGACATCCCCGTACTCTTGCGCGATATCGAGGCGCTTTCGGCCGAGATGGTCGCGGCTGCGATCGGCGATGCCGGGAGGGCCAGGATTCTGCTCCACGTCATCAGTGGTCTGGTCCAGTCCGTCAACTGCCGCCGTCTGTCACTTTTTGACGCCGAGAAGGACCTCAAGAACGCCTGCAAGTTGATTGCGGACGCGTAGCTTTTCGGGGAATCACCGTAATTGGTCTAGACCACTACGACCAAAAGTATGAGTTTATGACTGGATGTCTCTAGTCTTCCTATCAGGCCCCTGTCTACGAAGACAGGACCCAAGCGGCTAGCAGCCCATATCCGCAGGAGTTTCACCGCACGGACCAGCCACCCTTGGTCCGGCACCGAAGCCTCTATACCTGCCCGAATTGTGCCGTGGGTTCACGGCTAGCCTGAGGAGACAACGACGTGTCCGTCGAGACCATCACCCCTGAACAGAATCTGACTGCCCTGGCGCTGAGTGAAGAGGAAATCTTCACCGCCCACGAGGGCGGCAAGCTCTCCGTGTCCAGCACCGTGCCGCTTTTGAACAAGCGGGACCTTTCCATTGCCTACACGCCCGGCGTCGCCGAAGTGAGCCGCGCGATCCACGCGAACCCGGAGCTTGCACGCACGCACACCTGGGCAGAGCGGCTCGTTGTGGTCGTCAGCGATGGGACCGCTGTCCTGGGCCTGGGCGATATCGGACCCAGCGCCTCCCTCCCCGTCATGGAAGGAAAGTCCGCGCTCTTCAAGGCTTTCGGTGATCTCGACTCCATCCCCTTGGTCCTCAACACCACCAACGTGGACGAAATCATCGAGACCCTGGTCCGCCTGCGTCCGAGCTTCGGCGCCGTGAACCTCGAAGACATCTCAGCACCCCGCTGCTTCGAACTCGAAGAGCGCCTCATCGAAGCCCTCGACTGCCCCGTCATGCACGATGACCAACACGGCACCGCCGTCGTGGTTCTCGCGGCCCTGACGAACGCCGCCAAGGTGACCGGCCGTGAGCTTGAGGGACTGAAAGTTGTCGTTTCCGGCGCTGGTGCTGCGGGCATCGCGGTCTCCGAGATCCTGCTGACCGCAGGCGTCAAGGACGTTGTGCTCCTGGATTCCAAGGGCATCATCAACGCCGAGCGCGCCGACCTGGTGGCCGATTCGGGCAGCGTCAAGGCCCGCTTCGCCCAGCGCACCAACCCCCGCGCCCTTTCCGGCGGACCCGCGGAGGCCCTGCAGGGCGCCGACGTGTTCATCGGCGTTTCTTCGTCCAAGCTGGCCGAGGAACACTTGAAGCTCATGAACGAGAACTCGATCGTGTTCGCCCTGTCCAACCCGGACCCGGAAGTCCTGCCCGAGGTCGCCGTCAAGTACGCCGCCGTCGTGGCCACTGGCCGGAGCGACTTCCCGAACCAGATCAACAACGTCCTGGCCTTCCCCGGAATTTTCCGCGGAGCCTTGGACGCCGGCGCACGCCGCATCACTCCGGCCATGAAGATCGCCGCGGCCCGCGCCATCGCCGCGCTGGCCGAGGAAGAACTCTCGGCAGACTACATCGTGCCCAGCCCGCTGGATCCCCGGGTTGCCCCTGCAGTCACCGCGGCGGTCGCCGCGGCGGCTGAATAGCCCGCGCGCTTAACCCTACGAGCCGACGACGGCGACCCTCCCGTGCTGGGGAGGGTCGCCGTCGTTCTTTTTGTTCCGCCGTTCGGGATAAGTGAGCGATGGTTTGGGATGTGGGCCGGATAGGTGCGCGAGCGTTTGGGATGTGGGCCGGATATGTGAGCGGGGGTCTGGGTTTAAGGCCCGATATGTGAGCGCGCGTTGGGTTCGACAAACGCTCGCTCACTTATGCCGGCATTTTCCCAAACGCTCGCTCACGTCTCGCGCTGGCTCCAAGGATGAATCCGCTGGCTTCCGGGTGGAGATCGAAGCCCGGAGCGCGGAATCGGCGTTCCCCCGTGCTTGGCCGTGGATAGGGTGGCTGACATGGAACAGACACTGAAAGTTGTACGGCATTGGGGCGCCCCTGCGGCGGCCGTCATTTTCTTCACGCTGTGGTGCGTGGCGGAAGCGGGAAGGATGGGGCCGTGGCCGGGGCTGAACTATTGGCCCGGCACCTGGATGCTCGTTCTGATGACCTTGGCTATAGCTACGGCGGTGTGGAAACCCTATGTGTCACTCGGGCTGACCGCCATCCTTTTGCTCGGTCAATTGATCCATTTCATCCGTGCGCCTTGGCCCAATCATTGGGCGATCTACATCGGTTCGTTCATTGCGCTGGCGTTCATTCTGTGGACCGGGTCCCGCAGGCAGCGGTCGATCGCAGGAGTAGCCAACCTCGTGTTCACAGCCGTCATAACGTTTTTGATGTTGTCGTGGCGATACGGGCAGGGCGTTGGCTGGTTCAGGCCACTATATTCGGGAGACCGGGGCGCCCTGAGTTACTACGGCTGGCAGCTCTTCTCCACCCTGATTTTGATCGCCGCTGGATGTGCCGCCGTCGGCATCGCCTTGGCTCTGTATGAGGACCGGGGCAAGCTCTTCCAGTCCAAGGTCCTCGTCCAGGCAAACCTCAAGGAGACCGAGGTCGAGCTCGTCGTGGAACAGGAGCGCACGCGGATCGCCCGCGACCTTCACGACGTCTTGGCGCACTCGCTCGCTGTGATCGCCGCGCAGGCCGACGGCACCCGTTATCTCAGCCAGGACCAACCCAAAGCGGTGCTCGACGCCTTGGAGAATATCGCGGTGTCAGCCCGCCACGCACTCGTGGACGCCCAGCGCGTCATTGAGGGAGTGCGCGACGACGGTCTGGTGGCTCCGCAGCCCCGGCTCACCGACGTCGGGCCTCTTGTGGAGCGGATGCGCCAGGGGAGCCTCAAGGTCCAGCAGAGCGAAACCGGAACCCCGGTGGACCTTGGCGCGGGCCAGCAACTCGCGGTATTCCGGATTGTGCAGGAATGCCTGACGAACGCCCTCAAGCACGGCGGACGCGGCACCGCCGTGCGCCTTCATTTCGACTGGAGCGGCCCCGGGCTGACCATGCACGTCGCGTCGGAATTGCCGGCGTCCGTTTCGATCGGGGGGACGGACGACGGCGGTACCGCCGAGCGCGTGGGGCGCGGCATCCCCGGAATGCGCGAGCGTGCCCACCTAGCCGGCGGCTGGCTCAGTTCCGGGCCCGACGGCGAGCAGTTCCGCGTGACGGTGTTCATCCCCTATGGTTCGCGGCCGGCAGCGCTCCTTCCGGAAGGTGGAGCGGAAGAGGAGGGTGTTCCGTCCGTTGAGGGGCTGGAGCAGGAGCCGGCACTGGCTCTCGAGGCCGCCTCGCCGTCGTCGGGCACTAAGCGGGAAAGCGTCGGACGTGGCTGAAACGCCGATCACGGTGGCCTTGGTGGACGACCAACCACTGTTCCGCTCCGGCATCCGCATGCTCGTCCAGAGCCAAGCGGACATGGACATGACTTGGGAGGCCGACGACGGCGAACAAGCCGTGGCGCTCGCGGCCAGGCAGCGGCCGGACGTGATGTTGATGGACCTTCGGATGCCGGTGCTTGACGGAGTGGAGGCCACGCGCCGCATCACGGAGGAAGCCGATGCGGCCGGGGTGGACAAGCCAAAGATCATTGCCCTGACCACCTTCAACAGGGACCAAGCCGTGGTTGACGCCGTGCAGGCGGGCGCGAGCGGATACCTGCTCAAGAGCGCCGAACCGGAATTTCTGCTGGCTGCCATCCGGACCGTGTATTCGGGATACTCAGTGATCGCGCCCGGTTCGGTTCACGAACTCTTCCAGCACGCGGCCAGGACGGTGCCGGTCGCCGGGCCGGACCTCGCCGTGATGGACGAGTTGTCGCCGCGCGAGCGGGATGTGTTCCTCCTGGCGGCCAAAGGCTTGGGGAACGCCGAGATGGCGCAGAGCCTGTTTGTCTCCGAGGCGACAGTGAAATCCCACCTACGCACTGTGCTCAGCAAGCTCGGGCTGCGTACCAGGCTTCAGCTAGTGGCCTTTGCCTACGAACATCGGCTTCTCGGGTAGGCACCCCGGACGCAAAGGCGGCGGCCGCCCGAAAGGGACGGTCGCCGTCGTGCAACTGCAGAGTGCTGCAGAGTGAGGGGGCGCTACATGGCGCGGCCCTTCGACTCCTCCCTTACATCGCGTCCAAGCCATAGCCCAACGGCAACCATGACAACACCGAGAACCAGGTGCAGCCAGTCGTCCGCAGCGTTCATGGGCACGAAGTCAGCGCTCATGTTCGACATGGTGATCAGGCCGTAGATCCACAAGACGAGGTAGATTGCGCCGCCACCGATGAGGTAACCGCGCGCCATCCTTCCAGTCCTTGCGAAGTACAGGCCTGCTGCGCCGAACAGCAAATGGACAATATTGTGCAGGACGGATACTTGGAAGACTCCAAGAAGCATGGCGCCCGAGTCATGTCCTGCGAAGGTCATGGCGCCGTAATTGCTGGTGATGCCCGGGATAAATCCCAAGACGCCAACAGCCAGGAAAACCCAGCCCAAAATCAGTGCTGAGTTGTGGAGCGTCAGCCCCATCGCGTGGTGCTGCGCGGGGTGTGAAGCAGTAGTCATAGCTCCTCCCGATCACGATTTCCATCGGCCCTTCAAATGGAGGGCCGTATCGCGGCAAGGAGTCGGAAACCCTGCCGACGAGGATATCTTACTCCCGAAAACCCCGGAAATAGAGGGGAGAGGCCGGGACAAGCGCAGCTAGCATGGTTCTGTGATGCCCGATTCTGCGACGCTTTATCCCGTGATGGCAGTGCAACCGTGAGTGAGCCATCGGTTCCCGGAGTGCGCGGAGCGATTTTCGGGGACACCCGGGACATCACGCCGTTCCGGAACGGACATGTCCGCACATCGGTAGGTGGACTGGCTGAGGGCTTGGGCGGTGCGATTTGGGGCGTCCTGAGAGGAAAAGCCGCAGGCCGGATCGACGTCGCCGGGGACGTCCCCAGGCTCAAACGGCTGGCTGGCAAGACCGCCAAATCGGTGTACGACGCGGTCTTCACCAGCACGGAACCGGATCGGCTCATCACCCTGGCGCGTACCTACCCGGGCTGGGCTGGCCTCTGCTACGTGATTGCCGGGCTGCTTGTGTACAAGCACGGAGGATATCTCCGGGCCTCGGAACTTCTGCAACGGGGCTTGTCCATCCGGATCGACGACGCCGCCAGCCAGTTCTCCGCAAGCTACCTTCGCAGGGTGGTGACGCGGATCGAGGTGGCGGAGCGGATCGACGTTTCAGTGCTGTTCAGCGAGGAATCCGTGTTCCTCGCCCTCTCGCATTGCTTCAGGGAGACGGGCCAGACGGCGGAAGCGCTGGACTCCCTGGCCAGCTTGCCGCCGTCGTTGCCCTCCGCCTTGGCCCGCTGCACCGCGGCGGCGGCGCTCGAGCGGCACGCCGACGTCGTCGCCTGGACTGAGGGGCTCCGCAACACGGACGACCTCTCGGCGGCGCTGCTGCTGATTCGGGCACAGTCGCTCAGGATGTTGGGGGAGCGGGAGGCGGCGCAGGCCGCGCTTGAGGAGGTACTCCGCAGGAAGAAGACCAGCCTCGCCTTGCGGAACGACGCCCTCACGGACCGAGCCCTCTCGAAGCTTGAGGTCAGGCGGAGGACGCCCAAGCCGAGGCCCTTTGTCGCTGAGCGGGTCCGGCGCGGCAAGACGGAGGACGCCGAGCTGGATGCGGTCGATGGGATTCGCAAGGACATCGAGATACGCCGAATGTGGAACAAGGACTTCGGCGAGCCGGGCGACTAAAGCAGGGGCCAACGCGGGGCGGCTACGCCCGACGCGTGCGAATGATTCCCCGAATGGAGACCCCCACGGCGCCGACAAGTGGGAGCAGCATGGCCAGGACAACTATGGTGTTCGGCTGGAACGTCACGCGTCCGCTTGCGTTGCGGCCATAGACCCCGACGGGGAGCACAAACCCGCCCCCGCCGCCGCCGGCAGCATTGCCCCCATCGCTGCCTCCGCCGAATCCAAAGGACACCAACGCTACCGGAATCAGTTCTTCTCCGGCGATCTGCAGGGGCGGGCCGTACGCCCTCGATACGCCGACCTTCTTGAAGGCCTCCACGAGAGCTGAAAAGTCATCGGACATGAAGCCGACCATAGGCTGCCTCGCCCAAGAACACCAGAGCGAGATAGCCCAGCGGCCGTGTCACCGGAGCATCGGAAGTAGCTGCTCGCCGAGCAGGACAGCCCCGAGGCCCACCATGATGATGCCGCTCGCACGGGTCACCACACGCGCGGCCGAAGGCCGGGACTGCAGCAGCTTCCGCGAGCCGAGGGCCACCACCGTGTAAATGATGCCTGCGAATAGGACGAACGTGAGGCCCAGCACGCCTGACTGCACCGGCACCGGCAACGACGCCTCCGGGCTCACGAATTGCGGCACAAGCGCCAGGAAGAACAGCAGGCCCTTGGGGTTGATGCCGCTTGTGCCCATGCCTTGCAGGAAGGTGCGCAATTGGTTTCGGGACTGCCCGACGGCGTCATCCGCAGTGAAGCTCGCGCCGCGCCACGAGCGCATGGTGCTCACGCCGAGCCAGAGCAAGTACGCAGCACCCGCGATCGTCAGCCAGCCAAGAAGCCCCGGAACGCCCGTCAAAACGGCGGCGAGTCCGGCCACCAGGAGGGCCGTGTGCAGCACGTAGCCGCTGCACAGGCCGGCCACAGCGGGGAGGAAACTGCGCTGCCGAAGGCCAGCGGCAATCGAATACGCCCAATCGACGCCCGGGGTGCACGCCAAGGTGACGGCGACAATGACGAAGGCGAGGAAAAGCTGGGGATTCATGGTGGCTCCTGGCTGGCGGTTACACTATGAACTTTATGGAAAATCGGCCCATAAGTGTTCCCATTTTTAGCCAGGCTTGCCGGGATTTCGGTAAGATACTTGCGTGATTGATGGAATCGATAGAACTATTTTGCGCCACCTCAAAGAGGATGGCCGAATGACTGCCACCGCGCTCGCAGCAAAGGTGGGATTGACCGTGGCTCCGTGCCATCGCAGACTGCGGGATCTCGAAGCTTCCGGGGTCATCCGTGGGTACAGGGCAGACATCGATCCTGGGGCGATTGGCCTCGGATTCGAGGCGATAGTCTTTGTGACCCTGCGCCAGGCTGACCGCACCACGATGTCGGAGTTCGAAGACCGGGTGGCAGCCATTCCGAACATCGTCGAGGCCCAGAGACTCTTCGGCTCGCCGGGCTACCTCCTCCGCGTGATCGCAGCCGATCTCCCGGCCTACCAGCGCTTCTACGACGACCAACTCTCGGCGCTTCCCGCCGTCGAGCGCCTCAACTCGACGTTGGTGATGAAGAACCTCAAGCCGAACGCGGGACCGCCGGTCTGAGTTCGGTTTCCACGACGGAACCGGTCGGGGCCTTGGGATTCGTTGCCGAGCCAACGTCGGTAGGTATCGGTGGCTTGGTTCCGGGGCCGGCCTAAAAATGTCGTAGCCTCCTGGCAGAGTGTTTCCATGGAAGCGATCGGATGCGTCGACACCCGGCAGGGCATTGCCTCCCGCGGGTATTTCGGAGTGTCCCGTCATGCCCGTCGTCCGCGTCTGGCCGCGTCCCTTGCCGCGGTC
>NZ_JBFTPW010000012.1:0-126238 GCF_056398685.1 Arthrobacter sp. 01T428
CCCGGCGGCCCAAACCGCCGTCGAGCAGCCACACGGACCCGAGGAATACGGCAACACAGCCACCGCAGAGGAAGGCCTCTGGGCCCGCAAAGGTTGGGCAGGACGCACGTGACACGCGCGGGATTTACACACGTTTTGTCCTATAACCCGCTTACCGGGACAATTCGAAAAGAGCCAAAACGCAAAAAGGCCCCGGTCCAAGGACCGGGGCCAAACGCGGAGAATGGGGGATTTGAACCCCCGAGGGCGTTAACCCAACACGCGTTCCAGGCGTGCGCCATAGGCCGCTAGGCGAATTCTCCATGCTTCTGAATCAAAAGCAGACTCCACTGTACCCGAGAATTTCGGCATCGCCCAATCGGGACATTCATGGTGTCGAGCGGGCCCTCCGTGCGCTTAAACGTAAAAATGGACGCCCCCAATGCGTCCATTCCTCCGGCACTCCGTTGAGCTGCTGGGTCCAGCCCCTGAAACCAGGCCCTGCGGCTCACAATCTTGAGATTGCCCCAATCGGTGTACATACCAATAGTCCGCTGGGTTTAGCGGTTTGGCAATGGAGATTGGAAACCATCCTTTGACCTGTTTTTGGGCGGCCGCTGGGAGGATGGTGCCATGAGCCAGCTACACGCCCTCGTCGTCTACGTCCCGGTATCCCATAGCGAGAGCTTGCTGGCCGCGATCGGTGATGCCGGGGCCGGCAGAATCGGCGACTATTCGCATTGCTCATTCACCACTCCGGGCACTGGACGCTTCACCCCCATGCCAGGGGCACAACCGTTCATCGGCGCCGTGGGGCAAGGTGAAACGGTGCCGGAAATCCGGGTCGAGTGCGTGGTTGAGACGGACTTGCTCGACGCCGTAGTGCAGGCCCTGCGCTCAGCCCACCCTTATGAGGAGCCCGCGTTCATGACGTGGCCCGTGAACGGCTGGCGCTAACTGGACATGTCCATCTTTTGGCTCCCACAAGGCACATGTCCGCAAATTCGGAGGGCTCGAAAACTTCGGGTAAGCTTGTCGACGGCCCCTCATGTGGCGTCATCCTGTTGAACTCCCCCAGGACCGGAAGGTAGCAAGGGTAGATGGGCTCTGGCGGGTGCATGAGGGGTCTCTTATTTAAATGTCAGTCCCTATAGGTAGGTTTCCCCTGTGACTGTTACTACTGCTCTTTACCGCAGATATCGCCCCGATTCTTTCGCGGACGTTATCGGGCAGGAACACGTCACCGAGCCGCTCATGACGGCCCTGCGCAAAAACCGGGTCAACCACGCCTACCTCTTCTCCGGCCCGCGCGGCTGCGGAAAAACCACGTCCGCCCGCATCCTTGCCCGCTGCCTCAATTGCGCCGAAGGCCCCACAGACACTCCTTGCGGCAAATGCAACAGCTGCGTCGAGCTGGCCCGCGGGGGCTCCGGCTCCCTCGACGTCATCGAGATCGACGCTGCCAGCCACGGTGGCGTAGACGATGCCCGGGATCTCCGCGAACGCGCCACCTTCGCCCCGGTCCGGGACCGCTACAAGATCTTCATCATTGACGAAGCCCACATGGTCACCTCGGCCGGCTTCAATGCGCTCCTTAAGATCGTCGAAGAGCCGCCGGAACACATCAAATTCATCTTCGCCACCACGGAGCCGGACAAGGTCATCGGCACCATCCGCTCCCGTACGCACCACTACCCCTTCCGGCTGGTGCCGCCCGAGCCGTTGATGCAGTACCTCGAGCTTCTCTGCCAACAGGAAAACGTGCCGGTGGCTCCCGGCGTGCTTTCCCTCGTGATCCGGGCTGGCGGCGGTTCGGTGCGCGACTCGCTCTCCGTACTGGACCAACTCATGGCCGGCGCCGGACCCAACGGCCTGGACTACGAACTCGCCGTCGCATTGCTTGGATACACCCACGCTTCACTGCTGGACGACGTCGTCGAGGCGATCGCCGCGTCAGACTCCGCCACGGTTTTCCGTGCCGTGGACCGTGTCATCCAAACGGGGCATGATCCCCGCCGCTTCGTCGAAGACTTGCTGGAGCGGTTCCGCGACCTCATCATCGTCCAAGCCATGCCGGAAAGCGCCCAAGCCATCCTCCGCGGCATGCCTGCGGACCAGATAGCCCGGATGCGCAGCCAGGCAAACAACCTCGGTGCGGCCGAGCTATCCCGTGCCGCCGATGTGACCAATACCGCGCTCACTGAGATGACCGGCGCCACTTCGCCGCGTCTGCACCTCGAACTGCTCTGCGCCCGGATCCTACTGCCCAGTTCCGAGCAGACCGAACGCGGGATCGCGGCCCGGATCGACCGCGTCGAACGCCGTCTCAACTACGGCGGGGCACTTCCCCCCGCGGAAGCCCAGACGCCGCCGGAAGCTGTTGCGGCTCCTTCCACTTCCGCCGCGCCAACTGCGCGCCCAGCGGAACAACCAGTGGAACGCCCGACGGCGGACGCCAGTCCCGCTCCCGCCTCACCAGCGCTCCACTCACCAACGCCCGGGGCTGCCGCGTCCGGGCCGGCCGCGCCCTTGTCAGCCAAGTTCGCCGACGCTCCGGCCCCCGGCCGTCCGACTGTTTCCGAGGAACCGTCCAGGGAGCAGCTGACACCGCCGCGGGTCTCCACTACTGACTGGCCCGTGGATGAATCCAGGCAGCAGGCCGGCCGCCCCGCTCCCGAGCCAGCTGCCCAGGCTCCAGCTCAAACGCCCTCGCCGGCCCAGGCTCCGGCGTCAACCCCCGTACAACCGCCGGCGCCCGCGGAGGCGCCCGCCCCGCAGCCAGCGCCCGCTCAGGCGCCTCGCCCCGCTGCCGGTGGCGCCGATGTGGAGGTCATCCGGCGGGCTTGGCCCGAAATCCTCCAGACGCTGACCAAGATCAAGCGCAGCAGCTGGGCGTTGGTCGGAGCGAACGCGCAGGTGGCACAGTTCGACGGTCAACTTCTCACTCTGGCATTCAGCACTGACGGCCTTGCGAGCGCCTTCAGCCGCGCAGACCATGCCGAGAACCTTCGCCAGGCCATCCACAAGACGATCGGCATCGACTGCCAGATCACTTCGGTCGTCGGAGGCAACAGCTCAGGTAGCTCTGAACCAAACCCAAAAGCACCGGCTGACCCGGCGCCCCCTGTAGGGGGTGGCGGCTCCCCGGCTGTATCGTCCGCCGTGGACAGCGCGTGGGGACTTGCCCCTGCGGCCCAAAGCCCTGCCGCACCGGAAGCGGACAAACCCGAGGCGGCCCCGGCATCCGGGGCCGCTCCGAGCCAGGCCGTTTCCGCGGCTCCGGATCCGGCCCCAGCAGCCACCCGGGTGTCGTCCGCCGCAGAAGCTGCCTCGTCCCCAACGGCACCGGCAGACCTTGCCGCGGACTACTCGTATTCGGACGATGATTGGGGCCCCCCTCGGGACGAGGACGCTCCCCCGCTGGACGAAGAACCGCCCATGGATTGGGAGCCGTCGTCGTCCCCGGGCTTCACCGGCATGCCCACGGCGGGCCCCCGCGCCCCGGCCGCTACGCCACGCACTGATTCCCCAGCCCCCACGAACAAGCGCTCCACCCAAGCATCTCCGGAGAAAGCACCTTCGGGGAAAAAATCGAAGACCCCGGAAGATCCATGGTCCAGGGCTGTAGAGCACGCGCCGGGTTCGTGGGTGGTCGGCACCGAGTCCAACGTTGGTTCGGCGGCTTCGGGCACCTCCGCCGACCCTGACGGCCAGGCCACTTCGCCCTCGCCGGCCACGCCGAGCCCCGTCTATGAACCTGCCGCCGCGCAGGTTCCAAACCAGCCGCAGGCGTCAGTGCCGGCACTGAGCACCGAGCCGGCCGCCGAACCCGCGCGTTCGGCCGTAACACTCGCGCAAGCCCCTGCCCCTGTCGCTGCCCAAGCGGCCCCTGCAACAGGGTCGGCGCCTTCGGGAAGCGGGAAGCAGAGCCTTTACCAACGGCTTTCGAACAGCCCCGAAGCGATGGCCGGCCGCGAGAAAGCACCTGCACGGGCCGCCGTCGCTCCCGGCACCGTGGTGGAAGACATCCCGAGTGCCGACGATGAAACCATCGAGGAATCGGGAGTCTTTGGACGGGCCGCGGTCGAGCGTATTCTGGGCGGAAAGCTACTGGAAGAACGGTCGCTGGACAGCATGCGTCGCTAACAAACGGACGCCGTCACCACACCCTGCGCGCGAGAGCCCCGCCGGCGCCACAAAGGGTGCCACCAAACCGCGACGCCGCCGAACGGCAAAGGCGTCCACACCGAACGAACGAGGACATTGTGTACGAAGGCGCAGTACAAGAGCTGATCGACGAGCTCGGCCGGCTCCCCGGCGTCGGGCCGAAGTCGGCGCAGCGCCTGGCCTTCCACATCCTCGAGGCCGATCCCGAGGACATGAAGCGGTTGGTCGCGGCCATCACCACCGTCAAGGAACGGGTGAAGTTCTGCACCGTCTGCGGCAACGTCACCGAGCAGGAGCTGTGCAACATCTGCCGCGATCCGCGACGCGACCCCTCGGTGATCTGCGTGGTCGAAGAATCCAAGGATGTCCTGGCTGTGGAACGCACGCGGTCCTTCCGCGGCCGGTACCACGTCCTCGGCGGCGCCATCAATCCGATCGCAGGTATCGGGCCTGAGCAGCTCCGTATCCGCGAGCTGCTGACACGGCTCAACGACGGCGCCATCCAGGAAATCATCATCGCGACCGACCCCAACCTCGAAGGCGAAGCGACGGCCACCTACCTGGCCCGCATGCTGAAGTCGATCGGCATCACCGTCACCAGGCTTGCTTCCGGCCTCCCGGTGGGCGGAGACCTGGAGTATGCGGACGAAGTCACCCTTGGTAGGGCCTTCGAGGGCCGCCGCAACGCCCTCATGTAGGCGGCTCGCTTCGAGGAACACCCCGACGCCGTTGCGGACCCCTAAGCGAGCCGCCCGGTTTAAGCGAGCCGCGTCCCGCTGGCCAGCCGGCCTGCTGGCGTCCGCAGCGAACGCCAACCGAGCCACATGAGCAGCCCCGCCAGGACCAATTGCAGGCCGAGTCCCAGTGGCCACAAAGGCGTTGTCTGCTTGAGGTACTGCGGCTGCGGCACGCCGTTTGCACATAGGTAAGAGTGCTCCGGCCCGGCGAGCGCGGACCTGGCACCCTGGCTGATGCCCTCGATCATCCCGACCGAGTAGAACGCCGTCCCGCTCCGGTCCGGATACGGAATGGCGTCGGCCACCACCACGTAGGGATTCAACGCGAGCATCCACGCAACGCGTTCGGTCCGGACGGCCGGGTGCTCCACCAAGGGCCCCTCGCAGGTGTATGCCGGCTGCGCTGGTTCCGTCGGCTGCTGATTCGGCTGCACCGGCGCATACAAAACGCCACGGCCAACGGGAGAGTTGGCCAATACCGTGCCCTGCGCCAGTTGCGATCCCAGTCCGAAGGAAATCAACGAGCCGACCACCAGCGCCGCGACTACCAAGTAGGTCACCACGATCGAGAACAGTGGCCGCCCGGCAAGCGCCGAAATCCCCACTCCGATCCCGCACACAACGGCCAGTTCTACCGCCAGCATCAACAAGGAAACCACCACGTGCCCCGGGGTCAGGCCGCCTTGGAACATTCCGAAGACAAGGAACGGGGCGCTTGTCGCCAGGAAGGCGAGCGCCGCGAGCCATCCGGCGCAGAACTTGCCCCAGAGAATCTGGCCAGGGGTAAGCAAGGTGATCTGAAGGATGGCGAGTGTGCCACCGGCCCGGTCCCCGTTGATGGCATTGGCGGACAGCGCAGGTGCCACAAGCAGGGCAAAGAGGAGCACGAAGGCCAGCACGACCTCGAAGATCATGGACCCGGCTCCGTCCTGGGGCGCCAGCGCCGAAGGCGGCATCGTGGAACGCCGCGCTTCCATGCTCGCGTTCCAGGCGAGCCACGTCAGCCACGTCACTACCGCGATGACAAAGAACCAGATGCCCAACATGATGTACCAGCCGCGGGAGCGCAACCGTTGTTTCATCTCGAGGATCACGACGTCGCGTATTCCGCCAAGGTAGCCGACGACGGCGCTCCAGCCTCCCGTAGCTCCCTGCGGTCCCGCCGGAGGTCCCGCTGAAACAGGCACGGATTCACTCACGTCGCTCATGGCCTCTCCGTATCCAGGTTCATGTACGTCTCTTCCAACGCACCGGCTGCGGGGGCGAAGGAAACTACTCTGATGCCGGACCGGACGAGTTCGCCCAAGAGGGCGGCAGCGCCGTCGTCGTGCGTCAACAGCAAGGTGACCGACGGGCGGCGGCCCGCTTCCACCCGGTATTCCAGCCCGAGTTCGCTGAGCTTTGCGGTGAGGGCCGCATTGTCGAGGGTTGTGATCGCGTAGCGCCGGCCCTGCAGGGACGCCTCCTCAAGGGTCTGCTGTTTCACGGTCCGGCCCTGGCTGACGAACACCGCTCCGTCCGCGATTTCATCGAGCTCACTGAGTACGTGGGAGGAAACCACCACGGCTTTCCCTTCCCCGGCCAGGCGGCGCAGCAGGTTTCGGAGCTCCACTCGGGATCCCGGGTCGAGGCCGGACGCTGGCTCGTCGAGCAGAAGCACGGACGGGTCGTGGATGAGGGCCCGGGCCAGGCTGAGCCGTTGTTGCTGGCCCCTGGAGAGGACCCGGGCGGGCTGGTCGGCAAGGGTGTCCAGCCGGACAAGTTCGAGCAAGCCGGCAACACGCTGGGCGATGCCTGCCCTGGGCAGGCGGTAGAAGCGCGCCATCTGGACCAGGATTTCGCGTGCAGTCAAGGACTCCCACACCCCCAGGGTGTCCGGCATCCAACCGATCCGAAGCCGCGCGGCCGCGCTGTGGTGCAAGGGATCCAAGCCGTTGATCCGAATGGTCCCGGAGTCGGGCCGCAGAAGCGAGGCAAGCATGAGAAGGAGCGTCGTTTTGCCTGCACCATTGGGCCCAATGAGCGCCGTGACCTTCCCTGGCGGGGCGTGGAAATCGATGTGCTCGACGGCGTGGACCGTGCCAAAGCGGCGTGAGACGCCTTCCGCGGACACTCCCGGGGCGTCACCAACCGGGACTCTTGAACTTTCAGCTATGGACATGCTCTACTCACCTGTTTCCCCCAAACAGAACAAGTACGCTTCAACTCCCGTGAGCCCACATGCCCGCAGGCTGCGTATTTCTTGATCGTACGCCAAGCCGAAACCGCCCGGCGTGCACCCAAGGGCCGAGATTTGGTCACAATTCCCCCGCCCGCCGCGCCCGGCGATAAACTGGCCACATAAGCCACGTAGCCGTGCCGCTACCTGGCCACGCAACGTATGATCCCCAATTGAGCAGTGAGGGTGCGCGCATGAGTTTGCCCACTACCGATGTGAAAACCGAAGACCTGACCGCGCAGCCTGCCAAGACCAAGCAGCTGATCGTGCAGAAGTTCGGCGGCTCCTCGGTGTCCGATGCAGAAGGCATCAAGCGTGTTGCCCGCCGCGTTGTTGACGCACAAAAGGCCGGCAACGAGGTTGTCGTAGTGGTTTCCGCCATGGGAGACACCACGGACGAGCTCCTGGACCTCGCCGCCCAAGTCACCGATTCTGCTCCCGCCCGTGAGATGGACATGCTCCTCTCCGCAGGCGAGCGCATCTCCATGGCCCTGCTCGCCATGGCCATCAACAAGTTCGGTGCCTCCGCCCAGTCGTTCACCGGCTCGCAGGCCGGCATGATCACGGACGGCATCCACGGGAAGGCGCGCATCATCGACGTCGACCCCCACCGCATCCGCACCGCTTTGGACAAGGGACACATCGCCATCGTGGCCGGTTTCCAGGGTATGACCCGGAGCACGCGGGAGATCACTACCCTTGGCCGCGGCGGATCCGACACCACTGCGGTGGCCCTCGCAGCCGCGCTCGAAGCAGACGTCTGCGAAATCTACACGGACGTCGACGGCATCTACACCGCGGACCCCCGCGTGGTCTCCACTGCCACGAAGATCGACCGTATTTCCAGCGAGGAAATGCTGGAACTGGCAGCTTCCGGCGCCAAGATCCTGCACTTGCGTTGCGTGGAATACGCCCGCCGATTCGGCGTGCCCCTGCACGTCCGGTCCTCATTCAGCCAGAACGAAGGCACCTGGGTCCTGCCCAGCGCCGACGACAAGATCACGATTCAAGAGGGAGTTGCCTTGGAGCAGCCAATCATCTCCGGTGTTGCACACGACCGTTCAGAAGCCAAGGTCACCGTGGTCGGCGTCCCGGACATCCCCGGCAAGGCCGCCGCGATTTTCCAGGTCATCGCCAAAGCACATTCGAACATCGACATGATCGTCCAGAACGTGTCCACGCACGGTACCGGCCGCACGGACATTTCCTTCACCCTGCCCATCGTGGAAGGCGCCGACGCCCTCACCGCCCTCCGTGCTGCGCAGCCTGAAATCGGCTTCGAGAGCATCGAATACAACGAGAACGTCGGCAAGCTTTCGCTGATCGGCGCCGGCATGCGTTCGCACCCGGGCGTCTCCGCCACCTTCTTCAAGGCGCTCTCCGACGCGGGCATCAACATCAACATGATTTCCACCTCGGAGATCCGCATCTCCGTGGTCACGCACGCCGATCTGCTGGATGACGCCGTGCGTGCCATCCACAAAGCGTTCGAGCTCGACGGCGACGCCGAGGCAACCGTCTATGGTGGCACCGGCCGCTAGACGAACTCCGCCGTCGGGCACCCGCCGTCGGAATCTGCAGTACTTAACGTGAAAGAACCGGAGCTTGTGCTCCGGTTCTTTTGCTTTCCTGCGGCTTTGGAGCCGCGAGCGGCTTCAGGCGCCTTCCTTGCGGACTCCGTAGTGGTGGCCCTGGTCGTCCGTTTCGACGACGAAATGCCCCAGGTCTTCTTCCGACGCCGTCTCGAAGTCGTCATGCTTGTGGACTACGGGCGCATCAATGTCGCCCCGGGTTGCCGGGCCGAACCAGAAACGCAGTCGATCGGTTACCCTCATGAAACTATCGAGTGCATGTCCCACAATTCCCACCTCCTTCCCCGCTGCGAGGTCCAGCCGTACGGTTGGAGCTGAGTGGTCCAGTGAGGCCAATTTTACGCCCGGAACCCGCAAAAGGCCCGGGGTCGGCGTCGATCGCTGAGAGCGAGGGGGGCCCTAGCGAAGGGACTTGTCGTCCGGGTTCTTGGGGACCACGTAGGTGCTGCCGTCCGGCCGGCGGACGGTCTCCCATTGCTGCGCTTCGGCCTGGCGCCGCACGAGGAGACGCTTGTTCTCCTCGGTCATTTCATGATCCAGGGAACTGCTGTGCGCCGGTCCGAAAATGATCCGAAGCTTGCCAGTTGCGCGCATGAATCTCTGGGTCATGGTCTCTTTGGCCACCGGGTCTACCCTCTCTCAAAAGGATGTTGTGGTTTAAGAGTACACTAACAATTAGTGCACTAACTATTGGCCGGCGCAGTCCGGTCATCGACACGGAATGGAGCAAGCCATGGCCGCACCCATTGCCCCCGAAACCGCCGCCCCGCCTGAAGACGACCTTCTACTCGAGCGCCAATTGTGCTTCGCCCTGACCGTGGCGTCGCGGAGCGTGGTGGGCGTCTACAAGCCGGTGCTTGAAAAGATGGGGCTGACCCATCCCCAGTACCTCGTGATGCTCGCCCTATGGGAACGCAGTCCGCGCACGCTCAAGGACATCAGTGAGGCACTCCTGCACGAGCCTGCCACCCTTTCGCCCATCCTGCGCCGGCTCGAAGAAGCAGGATTCGTCACCCGCAACCGCATCCACGGAAACGAACGGGCACTTGCCATCACCTTGACGGAAGCCGGCTCCGCCCTCAGGCAACAGGCGACGGCCGTGCCGGGAACCATCATGGAGCGGCTCCAACTCACGCGGGCCGAAGTAGCGGAACTGCACCGCGCAATGACCGGGCTCATCGCGGCCACGCAACACCCGACTCCCGGTGCGGGCGATAAACTGGCATAAATCAAGGAGAACCCCATGCGCCTGCGAATAGTCCGGTCTGTGTTGGCCGTCGTCGCCGTCGCTGGTCTTGCCGCCTGCACGCCCGGCCCCGGGGGCGGTTCGCCCAGCAGTTCGGCGCCTGGCAGCAGCACGTCGTCCTCGCCGTCGGGCAGCCCTACCGGGCTTTTGCCCGACGAAACGGCGTCTCCCAGCGGCAAACCGACTCCTTCGATCTCCCCCACGGCGCCCGGCTCTCCCGGCTCCGCAGAGGCCGAGCTTTCCATCATCGTCAAGCTCTCCGCTTCGACAGCCCCTGAAAGCTACACGCTCGTCTGCACCGGCGGCGTCCCCTCCGCGGAAAGCCACCACCCCACCGCAGCCGCAGCATGCGCCGCCCTGAAAAAGAACCCCGCCCTTCTCACGCGCACGCCGCGCTCCAGCGACCAGGTCTGCGACCAGCGTTACGGCGGACCCCAGACGGCAATAGTCACCGGGGCCGTTGATGGCGTGGGCGTCGAGTCCTCCTACAAGCTCACGGACGGCTGCGAAATTGCCGCTTGGGCCGCCGTCGCCGACATCCTTGGTTCAAGCGGTGCCGGAGCTTAAGTACAAGCACCTCCCGCAAGAGGAATGGCTCGCGCTGGAGGCTGCCCACCACGCCCGCGTCGAACGCTATGCCAAGCCCTACTTGGCCCGGCGCTCCGCGGGCGAGAAACATCCCGTCGAAGACTTCCTCTTCACGTACTACACCCAGAAGCCCGGCCAGCTGCTGCGCTGGCACCCGGGCGACGGCGTCGTCCTCTCCGGCCCCAAAGCCGCCGAGCGGGCCGGGTGGAAGTACTACCGAGTGCTCGACGACGGCGCGCTGGCGGCCGCGGGGCTGCCCGCCGGTACCGTTGCCGTCACCTTCGATCGCAGCCGCTTCGT
This sequence comes from Arthrobacter sp. 01T428, assembly GCF_056398685.1. Lineage (NCBI taxonomy): Bacteria > Bacillati > Actinomycetota > Actinomycetes > Micrococcales > Micrococcaceae > Arthrobacter > Arthrobacter sp. 01T428. The sequence goes on from NZ_JBFTPW010000012.1 coordinate 10,828, forward strand.
GGCCGACCGCACCGAAGCCATCCGCTTCGCCGGCATCATCCTTGCCGGAACCGTAGCGCGGCCCGCCCAGTTTGGTTGCTTCGGACTCCACGAGTGGGCCATGGTCTACCGCCAGGACAAGTTCGATCTTCGCCACGAATACCTCAAGCTGCGCCTCGGTTCCGAAGGCACTGACACCGTCGTGGAAGACAACCGGATCCGCTGCTCGCACTTCGACGCCTTCCGTTTCTACACGCCGGACGCCATTCCGCTCAACGAACTCACCCCGACACGGGACAACCAGCGCACCATGGAGCAACCGGGCTGCCTGCACGCCAACATGGACCTCTACAAATGGGCGTACAAACTGACGCCGGCCTTACCGAGCGAGTTCGTGATGGACTGTTTCGAACTGTCCTGGCGGATCCGGGTCATGGACATGCAGGCCTCGCCCTACGACCTTGAAGAGTGGGGATACCCGGCCATCAGGATCGAGACACCACAAGGCAAGGCCGAGTACGTTGAGTATCAGAGGGCGTTCGCTGCCGAGGCCCAAGCGCTCCGTGCGCGGGTCCTCGACCACGTGCGGCCGCTCCTGGATCTCCTAGTACAAACACCGTCTCACGAAGGACAGCGATGACTTCAAGCACAAAGTACGACGTCGAGCTCACCATCACGCTGACGGAGGCACCAGGCGCCGCGGACTACGAGTTCGTCCTGCTCGGCTCGGGCGGCGAAGTCTCCGAAGGCTCGACCCTTCCGGACCCCCGCGCGGCGCTTGCCGCCGTCGAACAGTTCGGCGAGGAGATCTTCTTTCCCGTGCCCCGGCCGGACCGCATATGCACCCAGCAATACGGTGGTCCGCAAGTGGCCTTGGTGACCGGCCGGTTCCGCGGGCGCGAGGTCAGCAGCCGCTTCAGCCGGACGGACGGCTGCGAGATCGCCCGTTGGCGCACCATGGCCGCCCTCCTCGGCGGCGTGGCAGGATCCACGGGAAACATCTAACTCCCCACCCAACGCCCGCTCACAAACAACCGTCCCGACCCCAACGCCCGCTCACATCATCTGCAAGAGGGTTCCGCCGTTTGGCCATTAAGGTGAGCGAGCGTCCGCCAAAAGGGACATATAGGTGAGCGAGCGTCCGGGGCGACGATAAGAAAGCGGCCGGCGGGATATCCCGCCGGCCGCTGCCTCGCATATCCGTCAGACCATTAATGCCGCGCTACGGCGCGTTGTTTGACTGGTCCTCCCCCGCGTTCTGCAGTTTGCCCTTGCCATGTTCGCCTTCCTGGTCGTCGTTCGGCACCACGGACACGGTGCCGCTTGCCGAGACCAGGACGGACACAAACGTCGGCGCGCTGGTGCCGTCAAAAGTGAGTCGGCCGATGTAGGAACCCGGAGTCAGGTTGTTCCACGCGAAACTGAGCTTCCCGGATTTGCCGTTCTTCATCTTGATCGGGTTGGGCGTAACCGTGGCGTTGCCTTGGTTCGCGCCCAGGATCGCGGCGTCAACGCTGGCCTTGGTGGGCCGGTTGTTCGGGCTTGCATACAGGTTCGCGATGATGGTGTACGTTCCAGGCTGGGGGTTGTCGAGCGAGAGCGACTCGCTGGCACTCGGTGTCGCTGCCGTGAACAACTGGCCCGACGGCGACAGGACATACAGATCGAAATCCGCCGTGGGATCGGAGGAAATCACCGAGAACTTCGCGAACGCCGTTCCGGGCGGAACCGTGGCGGTCTTGACGAAGTTCGAGGCGTTGTTCGCAACTGCCACGGGACCCGGAACAAGTTCCGCGGCCGAGGAATCAGCCTTGGAGAGACCGTCAATGGTCACAGCAGTGGGTGAGTCGGAACCGGAAACGATGTTGATGTCCGCCGATCCGATTGCCTCCTGGGACGTGAAGGCGACGCTCTTGGAGGCCAGCACCGACTGCGGACGGACCGCAATTGGAGAGACCACCGACTTGTTGGCACCTTCCCACTTCAGGGATCCCATCGCGAAAGTACCCAGTGCGGCCGTCTTGTTTTCGAAGGTCACCTTGAAGGTCTTCTTCTGGCCGACTTCGTTGAAGTTCAGCACGGACGGAGTGACCTTGACGTCAACGCCGGGGACATTGACTGTGGCCCGGTATTGTCCCGGAGTCAGGGCGGTGACGGTGCGGGTGACCTCGATCCTGCCCGCGAGGTTACCCAGGGCGAACGAGGGGAGGTTCATGTCGCGGGGCAGTGTCGAGCCCAGCCCCGGCTTGCCGAGATCGACGCCGGTACCCTGGATGAACTTCAGGTAGTCCTCGGTTCCGGCATCGTAGACCAGGCCCGGTTCCAGCACGCTGGCAGGGTTCATTTCTCCCGCACCGGTGGCGAAGACGTCCTGGTTTTTGCTTCCATCGGCCAGCTTGACGTCACTCGCCGTCGTCATCATGGCCGACTTGACCGTCGCAGGGGACCAATCGGGATTCTTCGCCAGGATCAAGGCTCCGAAACCTGCAATGTGCGGGGACGCCATGGAGGTACCGGACATGAATCCGTACTCATCACCTTTGCTGCCGATCGGCGAAACACCCGCGAGCACCGCAACGCCGGGAGCCGAGACGTCTGGCTTGAGGAGATCCGAATCGGTGGCGAGGAGCGGGCCGCGGGAGGAGAATCCGGCGATCTGCGGCTGGGCCTCGAGCGGAAGCCCAGTGGTGTCGTGGTCAACCAGGGAAACAGTAAGTGCCGGGTTGGCCGCGACCTTGTCCTTGATGGCCTGCGAGGCGGGAGGATTCACGTGGACGGTAGGCACCGCGTGCTTGTCCGTGTCCAAGGAGGAACTGGTGAGGTTCACCAGGATCATGCCCACGCCGCCACCGCGGAGCACCTCGGCGCTCTTCGCGACGCGGTCAACCACTCCACGGTCACACACCACTACCTTGCCGGCGATTTTCGCCGGGTCCAGGGACCCAGGCGCGCAAAGTGCCGCGTTACCGGCGCCTGACGCGGCGTTTGCGGAAAGCACGACGCCGGCCCCGCTCACCTGGTGGTTCATGATGCTGGCTCCGCGGAACTTGGTGCCGTCGGAGAATTCGACCGTTCCCTGGAGTTCCTGCGAGAAGGAGGTAGCCGCAACCGTGGTCATCCAGGGTGCGCCGTGGTTGACGGTGCTGGCCTGAGGTCCCGAGTTACCCGCGGATGCCGCCACAAAGATGCCGGCCGACGCAGCAGACAGGAACGCGAGCGAGACAGGGTCGGTGGTGGTGTCCGTGGCGCCGGAAATGGAGTAATTCAGGACGTCCACGCCGTCGGCGATGGCCTGGTCAATGGCGGCGATGGCCGCGGAACTGTAGCAACCGCCCGTATTGGGGTCGGTGTCTTCCCAGCACACCTTGTAGATGGAGAGCTTGGCAGCTGGTGCCACACCGCTCGTCTTGCCGAAGCTCCGGCCATCCACGAACGTTTCCACGCCAGGGTTGCCGGCGGCGGTGCTGGCCGTGTGCGTACCGTGGCTCACGACGTCGATGGGCGAGATTTGTTCCTGGGGTGCCCGTTGGGCTGGCGGAACCGTCTGGAGGAAGGCATCTGCGAAGTAGTGGGCGGCGAGGACTTTGGAATTGCAGGCAGTTCCGTCAAAGGCCACTCCGGTGTCGGTGCCTTTCTGGCACTCGCCGACGAAGGTGTCTCCGTTGGCCTTCAGCATGGCGATCTTGCCGTCACCCGTGCGGTACGGGACGCCCACCTGGGGGTCCCCGACCAGCGGCTGGACGGGATCCCCGGCGAAGAACTTGCTTGTGGGCGTGTAGCCGGTGTCGATGACACCCACCACGGTGCCCTTGCCGGCCTGGTCCTGGCCGCCGAACTGGGTATTCCAAGCACCATTCGGTCCGCTGAGGTTGAGGAAATCGGTGGTGGAGTAGTCAGGAGCAGACTGCGTGTCCGGGGCCACGAGGAGAACATCGGGATTCTTCGCGAGATTGACCGCCTGGTTCGCGGAAAGCGTGGCGCTAAAGCCGTTGATGGCTGTGGTGTAGTCGCGGTTGATGGTTACGCTCTGCTGCTTGGCCACGTCCTGCTGCTTCTGCTGCAAGTGGGCCTGGTACTGCTTCACTTCGGCCTTGCCGACATCCAGTTTCTTGCCCGCCTGCGGCTTGGTGGGCACATAGCCGGGGGTTCCGCCGTCGTAAGTGGCCGCTGGCTTCTCTGCCAGCACCACAACGTAACGGCCATCCTGGTAAGACTTGGGGTCGACATTGCGGGCAACTCCCACGGCCGTTGATCCGAGGACCGTTGAACCGGAAGCGGGCGCTGCTTGTGCGGGTGTCAACGCCACCGAGGAGAGCAGAACCGGTAATCCGACGGCTAGCGCCGCAGCTTTTCGAAGCCCCCCGCTTCCAATGAAGCTCTTTCCTTGTGAATTCACGAGTGATTGCACCTTTCCGGGCGATCGTGGCGGTCATGTCAAGATCAATCAACAAAGGATGGGCACCGATTGACAGTTCTTGTAATCAGGTAAAGCCCAGCCGATTCATAGAGTACAGAGCGATAGTCGAATATGACATAGGACACATTTCACGTTTTTTGTCATGTCATTCGGCATCAGAATACATCCGCACGCAGCAGCGGGCACGCCCCCGTCGGAAGGGGACGTGCCCGCTGTGCGGATATTCAAATATTCAGGCGAAGAAGGACTGAAAGGCGCCTCAGGCGTGCTGGTACGTCAAGCAATCAGCCGCTTCGGCACCGGGGCCGATCCGGACATCGTGGGCCTCGCACATGAGGTTGTTGTTGTGGGTGCATTCCGAGCGCTGGCATGCACCGACATGCGCCAGGACTTTGGGGAGTCCTCCCATGAGCGTGGTGTCAATGAAGGTGGCGCAGGATGCGTGGTCCGCGGTTCCGCCAATGGTGATCCCGAAGGCAGTGCAGCCATGATGGTTGAATCCGCAGCTGCCAACGCTGCAGGCGGACACTTCGGCGACGTGTTCGGTCATTGCTCCTCCTGGTGGACGGGGAATTTCCTGGACAGTAATTCCAAGCTACTCCCGAATACTCGCCTTTAACCCGGAGGATTAGCGCATTTGCGCGTACCCTATTGCGCTCAACGTGGTGCCGGCGGGCAGGCCGCGCTAGGAATGGATCCCTCGCAACGCGTCGCTGATTTTGGCCCTCGTTGAAGCATCCGGCGGGACGGAAATGCGGTTTTCCCGGGCCGCCCGGTCCGCCATGATCCTTTGGAAAACCATCCTCCCCAGGCCGGCAAATACAGCGGCAAGGACCACGGGCAAAACCATCGACTTAGCGTTCTCGGCCATGCCGCAATCCTAGTGAGCCAAACCACCTCCGGCCAGAGCCGCCGCCGTTCGGTGGCCAGAGCCGCCGTCGTTCATCCAAAACCCCCGACGACGGCGGGCGCCGCCGCGAATTGGCGCGTACCTTTTGCTTGGTAGCCACCTCTTCACCGATCTCCCGCAAATAGGGTATGTAGCGATTTGGCCGGTAGAATGGGCATGCAAGCTCGCGGAGCGCCCCCCTTATTCCGTAAGACCCTGCCGTTAAACACTGTTGCTGAACACTGTTTGGAGGCAGTTCCGGCGTGAGACGGCACCACTCCGCGGCAGCCTTTAACCAAGGTTTAACCAACGCTCACGCACAGGAGTTACCGGATGCCCCGGATCGTCGTCGACGTCATGCCCAAGCCCGAGATTCTGGACCCTCAGGGGAAGGCCATCGTGGGCGCACTGCCCCGCCTCGGCTTCACCAGCTTTAGCGCTGTCCGCCAAGGCAAGCGCTTCGAACTGACCGTTGACGGCGAGGTGACCGATGCCATCCTCGCCCAAGCCCGTGAGGCCGCCGAGACCCTGCTGTCCAACCCGGTGATCGAAGACGTCGTCAACGTCGAGGTCGTCGAGGCCTGACATGACTGAACTTCCTTTGATCGGCGGAGCCCCCGTGGCCGTCGAACCCCATTTGGCCGGGGCCAAAATCGGCGTCGTCACCTTCCCCGGCACCCTTGACGACCGCGACGCCGCCCGTGCGGTCCGCCTCGCAGGCGGCACCGCCGTCCCACTTTGGCATGCGGACACACAGCTGGCCGACGTGGACGCCGTGGTCATCCCGGGCGGTTTCTCCTATGGCGACTACCTGCGGGCAGGCGCGATTTCGCGCTTCGCTCCGCTGATGTCCCGCATCATCGATGCCGCCAACAGCGACGCCAAGCTGCCCGTGCTGGGTATTTGCAACGGTTTCCAGATCCTGACCGAGTCGCACCTGCTCCCGGGCTCCATGATCAAGAACGACCACTTGAAGTTCTTGTGCCGCGACCAGGTGCTGCGCGTCGAGAACAACAAGACCTTGTGGACCGCGGATTACGAGGCTGGCGAGGAAATCACGGTTCCGCTGAAGAACCAGGATGGCCAGTACATCGCCGACGACAAGACCCTGGACGCCCTTGAGGCCGAAGGCCGCGTCGTGTTCCGCTACGTCGGCTGGAACCCGAACGGTTCACGCCGCGACATCGCAGGCATCAGCAACGCCGCCGGCAACGTAGTGGGCCTCATGCCTCACCCCGAGCACGCGGTGGAGCCCGGATTCGGTCCGGAGTCCAACGCCGGCACGGATGGCTTGGGCTTCTTCACTTCCGTCCTGAACAAGATCGTGGGAGGCGCACAGTGACCACCTCAGCTGAAACCGTCGGCAAGAAGTTCAACATCGACACCGTCGAGAACGCCGCGAAGACCCCGGACACCGAGCTCCCCTGGGCCGAGCTCGGACTGAAGCAGAACGAGTTCGACGAGGTCGTCAAGGTCCTGGGCCGCCGCCCCACGGGCGCCGAACTCGCCATGTACTCCGTCATGTGGAGCGAGCACTGCTCCTACAAGTCCTCGAAGAACCACCTGCGCCAGTTCGGCGAAAAGGTGACCGAGGAGATGAAGAAGGACATGCTCGTGGGCATCGGTGAAAACGCCGGCGTCACCAACCTGGGCGACGGCTGGGCCGTGACGTTCAAGATCGAGTCCCACAACTCGCCGTCCTTCGTGGAGCCCTACCAGGGTGCCGCGACCGGCATCGGCGGCATTGTCCGCGACATCATCTCGATGGGCGCCCGCCCGGTGGCCGTGATGGACCCGCTGCGATTCGGCGCCATCGACCACCCGGACACCGCCCGCGTCATGCACGGTGCTGTTGCCGGCATCGGTGGCTACGGCAACTCGCTGGGCCTGCCGAACATCGGCGGCGAAATGGTGTTCGACTCCGTGTACCAGGGCAACCCGCTGGTCAACGCGCTGGCAGTCGGCGTCATGCGCCACGAAGACATCCGCCTGGCCAACGCGTCCGGCAAGGGCAACAAGGTTGTCCTGTTCGGTGCGCGCACCGGCGGCGACGGCATTGGTGGCGCCTCGGTGCTGGCCTCGGAGTCCTTCGACGACACCAAGCCTTCCAAGCGCCCCGCCGTCCAGGTGGGCGACCCCTTCGCCGAGAAGGTGCTCATCGAGTGCTGCCTGGAGCTGTTCAAAGGTTCGCTCGTTGAGGGTATCCAGGACCTCGGCGCTGCGGGCATCTCCTGCGCCACGTCCGAACTCGCTTCCAACGGCGACGGCGGCATGCAGGTTGAGCTGACCTCCGTCCTGCTGCGTGACCCCACCCTGACCCCGGGCGAGATCCTGATGTCCGAGTCGCAGGAACGCATGATGGCCGTTGTCACGCCGGAGAACATCACCGCGTTTGAAGCGGTCATGGACAAGTGGGCCGTCGAGTACTCCTGGCTCGGCGAAGTGACCGACACCGGCCGCCTCATCATCACGTGGGAAGGCGAAGTCATTGTCGACGTCGACCCGCGCACCGTCGCCCACGACGGTCCGGTCTACGACCGCCCGTTTGCCCGCCCCTCATGGCAGGATTCCGTCCAGGCCGATACCTTCACGGGCTCCGTGCAGGACGCCGGCCGCCCGTCCACTTCCGGGGAACTGGCTGCCGCCATCACCGAGCTCATTGCTTCGCCGAACATGTGCAGCAAGGCCTGGATCACCAAGCAGTACGACCGGTACGTCGGCGGCAACACCGCCATGGCGTTCCCGGACGACGCCGGCGTGGTCCGCGTGGACGAGGAAACCGGCTTGGGCGTGGCCCTGGCCACCGATGCCAACGGCCGCTACACCTACCTCGATCCGTACCACGGCGCACAGCTGGCACTGGCCGAGGCGTACCGGAACGTCGCCACCTCCGGCGCCGTCCCGATGGCCGTCAGCGACTGCCTGAACTTCGGTTCCCCCGAGGACCCCGACGTCATGTGGCAGCTGGCCGAGTCCATTCGTGGCCTGTCGGACGCGTGCATGGAACTGGGCGTCCCGGTCACCGGCGGCAACGTCTCGCTGTACAACCAGACCGGTACCGTGCCCATCCACCCCTCCCCCGTGGTTGCCGTGCTGGGCAAGCTCGACGACGTCGCGCGCCGCACGCCGTCGGGCTGGAAGGAAGATGGCCAGGCCATCTACCTCCTGGGCACCACGGCCGCGGAACTGGACGGTTCCGAATGGTCCAACCTGCGCGGACACCTCGGTGGTTTGCCGCCGAAGGTTGACCTGTCCATCGAGCGCCAGCTCGGCGAGATCCTCATCAACGCCTCGCGCGACGGCATGATCGACGCCGCGCACGACCTCTCCGAGGGCGGCCTTGCCGCTGCCCTGGTGGAGTCCGCACTCCGCTACGGCGTCGGCGCCCGGATTGCGCTGGACGAACTCGTGGAGCGCGACGGCGTGGATCTGTTCACCGCGTTGTTCTCCGAGTCCCAGGGCCGGGCCATCGTGTCCGTTCCGCGCTCCGAGGAAATCCGCTTCAAGGACATGTGCACGGCCCGCGGCTTCGCCCACCTCCGGATCGGCGTCGTCGACGCTGCCGGCGGCAAGCTGGAGATCAACGGCGTGGACGAGCTCTCCTTGGACGCTCTCAACGAAGCCCACGAGGCCACCCTGCCGAAGTACTTCGGCTAGCGCCTGGCAACCCCAACGCGGGGTCACTTACGGCCCAAGAATCCCCTCGGGATGGGCCGTAAGTGACCCCGCGTTGTGTTTTCAGTCTTCGCTGTGGAGGTCCCGGCGTCGGGCGCTCAGGAGCTCCAGTTCCGGGCGTGCTGCAACGAAGCGTTCGACGGCGTCGAACACCTCGACGAGATGCGCCCGGTCTGCCGCCACTGCCCCCGCGCCGATGAGTGCACGGCGATGCTGGTCCAAGTGCCCGGTCTCGGCGGCAGAGACTTCGAAACGCCGTTTCAACTCGGCGATCAGCGGACGCACGAGGGAACGTTTCTCCTTCAGGCTGTGCACTTCGCCGAGGAGGATGTCGAACTCAATCCACGCGATCCACATGCGCCCATCGTATCCAGTAGTCCGCGCGCCCTCCCGCTTCGGAGCCCACGGTGGCAAGATAAGGGCAGACTAAAGGAGCTCCATGGGCGCGGACGATCATACGAACAAGGCCGGCAACGCAGTATCCCGGGGTGCCGATTCGGTGGGTGACGCCGTAGACGATGCGAAGGATTCACGCACCGTCAGGGTAGTGGCACGGGCCGGGTTCGTCGCCTTAGGGCTGATACACCTCCTGATCGGGATCATCGCCTTGGGGATCGCGCTGGGCGCATCCGGCCAAGCCGACCAAAGCGGTGCGGTCAGCCAACTGGCTGCCACGCCTGGCGGCGTCGTCCTGTTATGGGCAGGACTAGTGGCCTGCGGTGTCCTCGCGCTGTACATGGCGAGCGACGCCGTGATGGGGTGGAGCGGGGGTGGCAGCTCGAAGCCCTGGATGAATCGGCTCAAGGCAGCCGGGCAGGCGATCGTCTTCGCTGTTGCCGCGGTGACCTTCGGAAGCTTCGCGCTCAGCCGTCCGAGCAGCAGCAGCGAGAAATCCCGCTCGACCAGTGCAGACCTCATGTCCAGCACTCCGGGAACTGTCCTCTTGGTGATCATCGGGGTGGCGTTGCTGGCGGCTGCCGGCACCTACGTCTTCCTGGGGATCACACGCAGGTACGAAAAGAACCTGAGGGGAAAACCGTCGGGAGCCTTGGGAGATGCGTTCACGGTGCTTGGAGTAGTGGGCTATTGCGCAAAAGGGGTGGCGCTTGGCGCAGTCGGCTTGCTCATCCTGATTGCCACGGCGGAGCACGACCCCTCCCAACAAGGCGGCCTCGACTCGGCACTCAAGGCCTTCCTGAAACAGCCCTTTGGCGGATGGGTGCTCGGGTTCGTCAGCCTCGGACTGATGGCCTACGGCGTCTACTCCTTGTTCCGCTCCCGTTACCAGCGGCTCTGACGGCGGGCCTCACCTTCGCGTGGTGGCCAGAAACGCCCGACGGCGGCCCCCACCAAAGGTGGGAACCGCCGTCGGGCGCTTTTTTAGCCAGGTTGTGCTATTTGGACGTGCCTTGCGACACCGAACCCTGCAGCTGGCGCTGGAAGATGACGTAGACGATCAGGACCGGAACCACCGTGACGGTGACTGCTGCGAACAAGGCGCCGAAGTCCACCGCATAACCCATTTGGCCGGCGAAAGCGGCCAGTCCTTGGGACAGCACGCGTGGCCCGGCCGCGTTGATGGCCACCGGAATCAGGAACTGGTTCCACAAACCCAGGAAGTTGAAGATGGCCACGGAAGCGAGTCCCGGCTTGGCCATCGGCAGCATGACCTGGAAGAACGTCCGCCACTCGCCTGCTCCATCCAAGGCAGCCGCTTCCGTGATTTCGTGAGGGAGCGACTTGAAGAAGGAAAACAGGAAGAAGACCGTGAACGGCAGCGCGAAGCCGACGTACACCAAGGTCAAACCCGGGAGGGTGTTGAGGAGGCCGAGTCTCTTCATGACGAAGAACAAAGGCACCATGGCGAGGAAGATCGGGAACGTGAGCCCGGCCAGCATGAGGTAGTAGATCGCCTTGCTACCGAAGAAGACATAGCGCGCCAGGACGTAGGCGCACATGGCTCCGAGGACCATGACGATGACCAGGGCGCAGCCCACCACAATCACGGAGTTGAGGAAGTAGCTTCCGATGCCGGCCTCGGTCCAGGCCTTGACGTAGTTGTCGAAGCGCCACTGGGAGGGCAGGGCGAACGGCGAAGCGAAGATCTCGCTGGAGGTCTTGAAGGAGGACATGAAAGTCCACAACAAAGGCAGGATCACGATCAGCGACCAGATGGTCAGGGCAGTGTGCGAAACGGCGCCCACCACCTTGTCCCCTGGTGTCGTGGCCGGTTTGCGCGGGTTGAAGTGCAGCGACTTCATTTCCTGGCTGGCTATTTTGGTAGTCATCAGAGGGACACATCCTTGTCGCCACCAGTGAGCCTGTTGACCAGGAACACGAGGCCGGAGAAGATCAGGGTGGCTACGGCCAGCACAACGCCCATGGCGCTGGCCAGTCCGAACTGGCCCTTCGTGAAGGCGGTAAAGAAGAGCTGCTGCGACATCACCAGGGTGGAGTTGTCCGGACCACCGCCGGAGTTCAGGGCGGCCATGTAGACGAAGGCATCCAGCGCCAAAATGCCCATGTAAATGTACGCCGTCTGGATGTTGTCCCGGATCAGCGGGATGGTGATGGACACGGCAGTGCGGAAGCGCCCCGCGCCGTCAATCCGGGCCGCCTCGAACAGTTCGGCGGGGATACCTTTGATACCCGCCACGAAGAGCACCATGTAGAAGCCGATGAAGCCCCACACGATCACGAACATCGTGGCGATCATGGCGGTGTTCTTATCTCCAAGCCACGCGTAGGACTTGAATTGGTCCATGCCGAGGGAAGTGAGGATGCCGTTCAACAGACCCCCGGAAGGATCGTAGATCTGGCCCCACATGATGCCGATGGCGATCGCCGGAATCGTGTAGGGGAAGAAAGAGACAACCCGGTAGAAGCTGGAGTTGCGCAGGCCCTTGATCTGGCCCTTGCTGCTGCCGCCCACTGTCACCAAGGTTGCCAGCACCAGGCTGAGGATGATGGTGATGATGGGCAGGCAGATGACCAGCAGGATGTTGTTCCCCATGGCCTTCATGAAGATGTCATCCGTGAAGAGCTTCCGGTAATTCTCGAGTCCGATGAAGTTCTGGTCGGGCGAGAAACCGCTCCAGTCAGTCAGGGAGTAGCCGAACGCCTGGATGAAAGGCCAAATCACAAAGAGGAGGTAGATCGCCAGGGGCAGGCCCAGGAAGACCACGAAGAAACTGACCTTGTCGAACGTCAGGGGCTTGCGCCGCCTCTTGTAGACGGGTGGTGCGGTATCCGGAACGACGACGGCGGACGCGCCGCCGTCGACCCGGAGGGTTTTTGCTTTCACTGAAGTCACTTCACTTCAATCTTCTTGACCGAGCTGTCGTTACGGACCTTGTCGGTGATCTTCTGCAGGTCCGACGTCAGTGTGGCGACATCGGACTTTCCATCGAGGAACGTGTTCCACACAACCAGCTGGTCCTTGTTGGTGCCGTAAAGGTCAACGAAGTTCCAGGTGTAGATGTTGTCGCCCGCGTCGCTGAGCAGCTTCGTCTGGGAGACGAGTGCCGTGGAGCCGAAGCCATCGGAGGGAACGGTGTCCTTGACGATGGTGGGGGCCAGCTTGGTCTTGGCGAAGTTGGTCGCAGCGTCCTTGGAGAGCATGACGCGGAGCAATTCCTTGCCGCCGGGAACGTTCTTGCCCTGTGAAGGAACCACGAAGGGCTCGCCCGCTGCGCTGTGCAGTGCCGCGTACGGCAGTTTGGAGCTGGTGGTCACCGAGGGGACGGGCGCACCGGTCATCTTGAAGCCGGCCTTGGTCTGGTCCTTCATCTCGTTTTCGATCCACGAACCGGACGGGTAGAACACTGCTTCCTGGGCGTTGCTCCACTGTGCCTGTGCTGCCGTGAACTGCGTGCCCGAGCCACCTGGCTTGAAGTGGCCTGCCTTGACGATCTTTTCCAGGGCGGTGAAGACGCTCTGGAGCGCGGGGTGGGACCAGCAGTCTGCCTTCAGGTTTTCAAGGCCGAGGCGAACGTCGTGGCCACCCTCCTTGATAGCGGAGGCGATCGCCATTTCCTGGTAGTACGTGGCGGCTTCCTTGCCCCAGACGAACAGGTATTTGCCCTTGGCCTTGGCCTGCTCCCCGAGCGCGTACATCTCATCCCAGGTCTTTGGAACGGACCAGCCGTTGTCCTTGAGCAGGGCATCCGAGTACCACATCGCGTAGACGGTCAGGACGTAGTTCAAGGCCGCCAGCTTGCCCTCGAAGGTACCCGGGGCGAGCACTCCGCCGTAGAGGGTGTCCTTGATGACCTTGCCCTCAAGGTTCTTGGCGTTGACCACGCTGGTGAGGTCTTCAAGCTGGGCCAGGATGGTGCTGAAGCCGATTGCCTTGGCGCCCGAGTTGTCGATCAGGTCCGGCGGGTTGCCTCCGACGAATCGTGGCTGCAGTTCCTGTGCGATGTCCGTGGACGGGGAAATCTTGGCAGTGGAACCTGAATGTGCGCTTTCGAAGCCCTTGCCCGCGAAGTCGACATAGTCGATTCCGTACCCGCCCTTGAAGATCACTGCGTCAACGGTGGACTTGTCTGCCATGCCGAAGGGATTGGTGTCCGAGACGGTTCCCGTTGGACCAGTTGTTCCTCCGCCGCCACCCCCCGCGCAGGACGCCATCGAGCCGGCCAACGGCACAAGCACGGCCGCGGCAAGCGCGCCGCGGAGGAAACCGCGGCGTGCAAAAGACTGCTGCTGAACGTTCATCCTAAAACCCTCCAGAGACTCGTAGTACCTCACGCTGACGGCGCCTCGGCCGGCAGTCGATCGGTCAGGGCACCGCCGCTGCGACGCGCCCTTCGTGTGACATACTTCACCACGAGTGATTGAAAAGCAATATTTGAGGGCAGTTTCAATCAACTTTTGTCAAAATGTGATCTGACGATCCTGCCCTCCGTCGGGGTCGTTTGGGTGTTTTAGCCCCGTAAATTCAGGGATTTTGCGCACTGGGCGATAGCCTCGCGCGCCCATTGCTGCTGTTGCTCGGTTCCTACCCGCTCAGCCCATTGCTCGGCGAGCTGGAACTCCACCATCGCCTCGGTGCGGCGACCGTCGTCGTACATCGCCCAACCGAGGTTGTTGTGCAGGGAAACCATCCACCGTTTGGTGCGTGCATCCTCGACGGCGGACGCGTACTCAAGCGCGCTGCGCGTCCACGATTCCTGGTGTCCGGAGTCGGCGATGGCCAGCACGTGGAGTGCATCCACAGCGAGGAAATCTTCGCCCAGGAGGTCGCCCATCTCGGCGGCCTGCTCAAAGAGCGGAACGGCCATGGCAGGGTGGCCGGCGGAGCTGAGCAGGCGGCCGCGCTCCAGGAGGATCCGCACCGCAATGGTGGGCTCCTCTTCGGCGTCGATCCCGTCCAGGAGGGCGTCCGCCTCCTCGAAGCGGCCCTGCAGGCCGATCGCCCGGCCCAATTGGGTGGCGAGCTCGGCCCGTTCAAAGGGATCGTAGGCGGGATCGGCCATGGCTTCGCGGAATCGGGCTTCCGACAACGCGGGGTCCTCAAAATTCCACAGCTCATCGAGGGTCTTTTGTTCCAGCATCTGGCTCCTCCTGATTGCTTCGAGGCGATGGAAGGTGCGGTCCACTCACAATCTAGCCGAAGCGGCAGGCGGGGTCCGCGTGTCAGTCCTGGGCGAGCCGGGCCCAGCCCAGTTGCTCCTGCTGCTTGCGGCTCAACGAGGAAACCACCAGGTCATAGGAATCCTCCACCATGTCCCGGACCATGGAGTCAGGGAGCGCACCATCGAGGCGCACGCCGTTCCAGTGCGTCTTGTTCATGTGCCAGGCACCGGTGATTTCCGGATGGGCCGAGCGGAGTTGCACGGCCAAGGCGGGATCGCATTTGAGGCTTACTGCCAGGTTCTGGTCGTCCATGGCGGATGCGGCGAACATCTTGCCTTCCTGCTTGGATCCGCCGGATACGGCGGCCCGGACCTTGAAAACCGAGGTTTCCGGGCCGAACGGGAAGTCCTCATAGCTCCCGGGGAAGCCAAGGCAGATTTGGCGGAGTGTCGCAGCGTCCATGTAGCGAGACTAGCGGACCGATCGCCTCACGCAACGTCCAGGAAGTCCTCGAGGAGCACCACTTCCAGGCCAGCAGCCACTTGCGCCGAGCGGAAGGCCTCGAAGTCCGCCGCGAATTCGGGGCGGAAGTGCATCAGGACGATGTCGCCCGGCCGGAGGGAATTGCCGTACTGGTAGTCCATCCGCCCGGCATTGGCCTTGGCCTCCCACGTAACGATCGCCTTCAAGCCGGCGGCGGCCACGGCTTGCCGCATGGCGGTCGAATAGGTACCTCCAGGAGGCCTGAACAGGGTGGGCTTGCGGCCATACTGCTGGAGGGCGAAATCCTGCATGCCTGCGATGTCGTCAAGCTGCCGCTGGTAACCCCATTGTGTGGTCATATTGACGTTGTGGCTGACCGTGTGGTTTTCAACCAGGCTCCCCTGCGCCATGAATGCCTTGAAGAAGGCGGGGTTGTCGCGGACCGTGTTGCTCGTCAGGAAGAGCGTGGCCGGGTAGCCGTTCTCCGCGAGGAGCCGGACGCTTTCCGGGGACTTGACCAGTCCGTCGTCGATCGTGAGGAACACCACGGGATGTTTGGTGGGGATTTTGGTGATCACGGGAGCCAGTCCGCCTTGGATTGGCGGCAGCGTGAAGTCGGGGACGAAGGGGTTCCGGAGCCGCCCGGGACCCGCAGGGCTTGGCGTGGGACTCACCGCGGCGCTTGCGGACGACGACGGCGAGAGGCCCACCGTGCGGGGCGCCGCCGTCGGGCTTTCCGCGGACTGGTTTCCCGGGACCGCGCATGCCCCCAGTCCGGCCACGAGGGAAGCCCCGAGGAAACCGAGCGCGGTGCGCCGGCTGGCGGTGGAGGGGTGGTGGTCACACATGGGGATTCCCTGGTCTCGAAAGGGTGATTGCCTCCAAAACATACCAGCGGCCGGTTAACAGAAAACGACGGCTAAATGCCGCTCCGCCAGCCCATCTGGGCCGGGCAAGCGTTCATGACGACGTCCAGGCCCGCAGCTTTGGCCCGCTCCGCTGCATCCTCGTCAATGACTCCGAGCTGGAGCCACACAGCTTTCGCTCCCACGGCAATCGCTTCGTCCACCACCGCGCCGACGCGCGAGGAGTTCACAAAGCAATCGACGACGTCGATGGGCTGTTTCTCAAGCGGCACATCCGCAAGGAATTTGTACCCGGTTTCGCCGTGGACGTCCTCGCCTTTTTGGTTGATCGGGATGATCTCCATGCCCATGGTGTCGCGAACGTAGAGGGCTACTTCGAACGCGGAGCGCCACTCATTCGTGCTGAGTCCCACGATGGCCCAGCGGCCCTTTGTTCGCATCAGCCGGTCTATGACTGCCGGATCGTTGACATGTGTCATAGCTTCAGCCTACTAGCGGGACAGCAGTCCAAGGAGCCAACGCAGCGAGGGCCCGGCAGGCTTCAGGGACACGTCGTCCTGGGTGTTCTCGACTGCTTGCTGCACTCCGTTTTGGAGGTCCTTCGCCGTGGGGGCTGATGGGATGGCGGTTTTGGGCTGCGGAAGGATTCCCTGCGAATCGTTCTTAGGCTCGGTGTGGGCTGCCTTCGGGGCTTGCTCCTGCGTTGGCTGGCTTGCCGGAGCCCGACCGGCCGCCGGTGCTTCCGGCTCGTGCGCCGCCTCGCCAGTACCAGCTGGAGCAGTGACCACGGGATCCGCCGAGGGGCCCGCCACCGGGGGCGCCGGCGGCAGGTCAACGGGCGCCGGGTGCGTCGTAACCTTCGGGGAGTCCTGGGCGGGGGCCGGAGGTACCAGCGACGGCGGAGCTGTGGTCCAAGCGGGCGCCCAGCCGGAGATCAGCGTCTGCATGAATTCCGGCGTTCCCTTGCTGAATCCGCCGCTCGCGGCCGCAACGCCACCAACACCCAGGCCCATGGCGGTCAGGACCGCAGCACCAATAACGGCGGGGCGATGCTTGCGCAACTGACGCCGCTTGCCGAGCTCGTCGAGGGGAAGAGTCTCGCCCACAGCCGAGCCAGCCAACATCGCCGCGAGCGCGGGGCCGGGGACAGGCGCCGGCATGGAGGCAAACGATTCCAGTGCCTTCAACGAATCCGTGACTTCAGGGGCGTCCGTGAGGCCAGCCTCAAGCATGAGCTCGAGGATGACCGCGTCGCGGTCAATGTCCTTGCAATCCCAACGCATCATGGTGCCACGTATTCCTTTACTACCGAGTGCTCGCGGAGTGAATTCAACGCCCGGCGCTGCAGTTGTTTGACTGCGCCTTGGCTTTTCCCCATGATTTCGGCTGCTTGGTCAACGGTCAGACCGGCAACAATACGAAGGGTCAGGACTTCCCGCTGATCTTCCCCAAGGAGGTCCAGCAGCGCCATGACTTCCCCGGGCGCCACGCGGTTCATCGCTTCGGCTTCTGCCGAATTCGACTGGCGCGTGTCACGTTCAGGTTCAAACTCGTGGTGCTCAGGTGCCCTGCTTTGCCGACGATGGTCATCCACCATCCGGGCATGGGCCACCGAGAACACGAACGTCCGCAGACCGCTGACGCCGCCCGTGATCGTCTCGACGCGAGGCAGGACGGCAAGAAAAACGTCTTGTGTGACAGCTTCGGGATCCGAGACACCTTTCGCCGTCAGGTAGCCGAGCACCTGGCCCGCAAAGGCCTGGTAGACGGCGCTGAACAGTTCAGCTTCGCGGCCGCGAAGGGCCAGCAATGCTGCATCGGTCAAGGCGTCGGTCACTGAAGCGTGGCTTTCGTTGGGGAGCGAATGTCCGGATCCATGCGAGATCCTCGGTGCCGCCCAAACGCGGCAGGGCCTGGCAACCTCACCTAGCTTAACCGCTGCTCCCGCTATGCCCAAGGACCAGCCTTCGGTTCCGGGGACCTGCCTCTCCCGGACTTTTTGCACATCCACGAAACCCCTTCAGACATGAAAAGGGCCGAGCTGAAACATGATGGGGGACAAATTTCAGCTCGGCCTTTCAAAGAGGTAATCGTCGGGGCACCCCAAAGGGTTACGCGGATTCCAAAAGTTTTTTCCGACGGCGTTTTGTGTGCCTTTTGGCGCGGAACGCACGACGGCGGGCCACCCCTGAAAGGGCGACCCGCCGACGTCGTGATTTAGCTGTGGTGACTAGTCCTCGATGAGGTCGTGCACCACGATCGTCTGGTCCCGGTCCGGGCCGACGCCGATCGCGGAGAAGCGCGTGCCGGAGAGCTTCTCGAGGGCCAGCACGTACCGGCGGGCGTTCTCGGGGAGGTCTTCGAGCGTCTTGGCGCCGGTGATGTCCTCGGTCCAGCCGTCGAAGTACTCGAAGATCGGCACTGCGTGGTGGAATTCGGTCTGGGTCATGGGCATTTCGTCGTGGCGGACGCCGTCGACGTCGTAGGCCACGCAGACCGGGATCTGCTCGATGCCGGTCAGGACGTCCAGCTTGGTGACGAAGTAGTCCGTGAAGCCGTTGACGCGGGATGCGTGGCGGGCCAGGACGGCGTCGTACCAGCCGCAGCGGCGCGGGCGGCCGGTGTTGACGCCGAACTCGCCGCCTGTTTTCTGCAGGTACATGCCCATCTCGTCGAAGAGCTCCGTGGGGAACGGGCCGGCGCCGACGCGCGTGGTGTAGGCCTTGATGATGCCGATGGACCGCGAGATCCGGGTGGGTCCGATGCCCGAGCCAACGGACGCGCCGCCGGCGGTCGGGTTGGACGACGTCACGAACGGGTAAGTGCCGTGGTCGACGTCCAGGAACGTGGCCTGGCCGCCCTCCATGAGGACCACCTTGCCCTCATCCAGTGCGTTGTTGAGGACCAGCGTGCTGTCAATGACCAGCGGCCGCAGGCGCTCGGCGTAGGACAGGAAGTACTCCACGATCTCGTCCACCACCACATTGCGGCGGTTGTAGACCTTGACCAGGAGCTCGTTCTTTTGGCGCAGCGAGCCTTCCACCTTCTGGCGGAGGATCGATTCGTCGAAGACATCCTGCACGCGGATACCCAGGCGGGCCACCTTGTCCATGTAGGCCGGGCCAATGCCCCGGCCTGTGGTGCCGATGGCGCGGCTGCCGAGGAAGCGCTCCGTGACCTTGTCCAACACCTGGTGGTACGGCGCCACGAGGTGGGCATTCGCGGAGACACGCAATCGGGAGGTGTCTGCGCCGCGGGCTTCCAGGCCATCGATCTCCTGGAACAGCGCTTCAAGGTTCACCACGCAGCCGTTGCCGATGATCGGAATCGCGTTGGGGCTCAGAATGCCGGCAGGAAGGAGCTTGAGCTCATACTTCTCACCGCCCACCACAACGGTGTGCCCGGCGTTGTTGCCGCCGTTGGGCTTGACCACGTAGTGAACGCGGCCACCGAGCAGGTCGGTTGCTTTGCCTTTGCCTTCGTCGCCCCATTGGGCTCCGACGATCACGATAGCTGGCATGGGATCCTCCCCCATTCTTTCGGGCCGGTCCTGGCGGGATCACCAAGGCTCAGCGCCGTACATGAGAACGCCCCGAATCTTTCGGTCCTGCCCGCAGACTTTCGCAAAAGTTCATCGGCGGGATCAGCAAGAGTTCCGGGGCTCTTACCAGCCAAGTTTAGCCGATGCGGCTCTTGGACCTGTTGTCACACGGTCGGAAGGCGACATGAAAACAGGGAGGGCGCCCTCGAAGTTCCCCGTGAGCAGAATGTGAACTCTTCCCAAACAGTCCGCTTCGAGCCTCCAAAACGGCCCTCGGGCCCCAGGCGAGCGGCTACATTCTTTGTGAATCCTCACCCCCAGCGGGCACTTCCGTGAATCTGAAGGGAAATCGATGAATTTTCGCAACAAGCGGCTCTTGTCAACGGCAGGAGTGAGCGCACTCGCAGCATCCACGATCGCTGCCGGCATGATCGGGTTCGGCCTGACGCCGGCCTCGGCCAATAACGACCACAAGGACACCGCGACGCCTATCAAGCACGTCGTCGTAATTTTCGGCGAGAACGTCTCCTTCGACCACTACTTCGCGACGTATCCGCAGGCAGCCAACACGGCCGGCGAAACCCAGCAAGGCAGCGGCGCAGCGGCTCCCGCGTTCACGGCGGCCAAGAACACGCCGAAGAACATCGCCACCCTCGCCAACGACAAGCTCTTGGCACCTAACAATCCCAACTCGGTCCAACCACAGCGGCTGACTCCGGGCCAGGCAATCACGTGCGACCAGGACCACGAATACACCGCGGAGCAGAAGGCCTACAACGGTGGCTTGATGAACAAGTTCGTCGAGAACACGAGTATGGACACCTGTTCGGGTGGCCAGTTCGGGCGTCCCGGGCTCACCATGGACTACTACGACGGCAACACCGTCACCGGGATCTGGAACTACGCCCAGAACTTCGCCATGAGCGACTCACACTTCAGCACCGTTTTCGGCCCGTCCAGCCCCGGCGCGCTCAACCTCGTGTCCGGCCAGACCCACGGCGTCACCGAATTCACCGCCGCCGGACAGCCCGTCAAACCGGCAAGCAGCGACTACACGGTCAAGTTCCCTGACGCGAACGGCGTCGGCACCATGACGGAAGACCCGGATCCGGTCTACGACGACTGCTCCAACAAGAGCCACGCAAGCAAGAACAACCTCGCCGGCATGCAGGGCAAGAACATCGGCGACCTGCTCAACGACAAGGGCGTCAGCTGGGGCTGGTTCCAGGGCGGCTTCGCCCCGACGACGCCGGCCACGGACACCACGCCGGCAGCCTGCATGACCACCCACACCAACATCGCGGGTGCCACGGTGACTGACTACAACCCGCACCACCAGCCGTTCCAGTACTACAAGTCAACGTCCAACCCCCACCACCTTGCTCCGGCCAGCGTGGACGAAATCGGACACAACGGCCAGGCCAACCACCAGTACGACACCACGGACTTCGCGAAGGTGGTCAACTCGGACAACATGCCTGCAGTCTCCTTCCTGAAGGCGGGTAACTACCAGGACGGCCACGCCGGATACTCCGATCCCCTGGACGAGCAGAAGTTCATCACGCAGCAGGTGAACGCCATCCAGAACTCGAAGAACTGGGAAAACACCGCAATCGTCCTCGCCTACGATGACTCCGATGGCTGGTACGACCACGTCGCGGCTGGCGTGAAGAACTCCTCCAACACCACTGACGACGCCGCATGGTGCCTCAACGCGTACAACAAGGGTGTCCCGATGGCCGGAGGCTATGCGGACCGTTGCGGCCCCGGCCCCCGCCAGCCGCTCGTGGTGATCTCGCCCTTCGCGAAGAAGAACTTCGTGGACCACACCCAGACGGACCAGTCATCCATCCTTCGCTTCATCGAGGACAACTGGCACACCGGCCAGATCGGCGACTCCTCGGCGGACGCCAAGGCCGGCTCCATCAACGCGATGTTCAACTTTGACAACGCGCGGGACGTGAAGCTTATCCTCAACGAATCGAACGGCACCGTGGTCTCCCGGACCAAGGAAAGCGACGACCAGAACGAGAACAAGCAGTAGCAAGGTACTTCCGAAACGGCACCGTCCCGAATGCATCGGGATGGTGCCGTTTCCGTTAACGTACGGCCTAGCGCACGGCCCGGTCCATGCCCGGAAGCCGGCTCCCGCCGTCGAGAGTCCCACCACAGAAGTCCCGATTCACCCCACAGCTCACCGCCGTTCCGGTAGAGTTAACCAGCCCCCAACACTGCACCCAATCTGACCGGTCGCGGCAAACCGCTCCCGGCCGGATAAGTGCGCCTCGCTACACGTAGGAGACCCAAGCCCATATGCAAGACCTGGCGACTGAAACACGCGAAGAGCAGCTCTGGAACCGACGTTTCGAACCCCACATCGCCGAGGTCACGGGGCTTTGCGATTCCCTCAAAGAACAGAAGCCGGGCAGCGAAGTCCTCTACGTGGACCCCGTCCACAGCGTTGACGAGTGCCGCATCATCAGCCTTTTCTCCAACACCCGCACCACGGAGGGCTCGGGCTTCATCGTCCCGGGTGACGCGGATGCCACCACCCGCATGGTGGGCATGCAGTGGCAGTTGGGCCTTCGTCCCGAACTCATGATGCCGTGGAACGTCTACCCGTGGATCGAGCCCGACGGCGAACCGGGCAAGCTGACTCCTGCCAACATCACCGAAGGCCTCAAACCGCTCCTGCGCCTGCTGGCGATCGTGCCGCGCACGTCCGTGCTGGTAGCCCACGGCAATGAAGCCCATCGATTGGCAGACCAGCTGATGAAGGCTGCTCCGCAGAGCATCCACCGCCGCGGCTTCAAGACATTCAAGGTCCGCTCGCTCGGTGGGCGTTCCTTCGCCGGCTCCCCCACGCGCCAGCAGGAGTACCTGGACCTCATTCATGGCGCCTACGCCGAGGCCATGGCCCGGACCGGCCTCACCCCGGTCTCCTAGGACCCGCCCGACCCAACTGACTCGCATTTGTTGTCGTTATGACGCCTCATAACGACATTAACTGCGAGTTAGTTGGGTGGGGAAAGCGCGACGGCGGCCGCCCACCTGAGTGGGAGGCCGCCGTCGGCGTTTAATTCACTTGTCCTAGCCTTCGATCGCTGCCTTCGCGGCGGGATCGGAGTCGTTCAGGAATTTCTCGATCCGCTCCGGTTCCTCAGCCTCGCCGATGGCAGCCGACGCCCGGCCGAGGGAGTACAGGGCGCGCAGGAATCCCCTGTTAGGCTCGTGCTCCCACGGGATGGGCCCGACGCCGCGCCAACCGTTGCGCCGCAGCGAATCCAGTCCGCGGTGGTAACCCACGCGGGAATACGCATAGGAATCGATGGTCCGGCCGTCAGCCCAGGCTTCTTCGGCCAGGATCGCCCACAGCAACGAAGACGTGGGGTACTTGGCCACGAGGTCCAGGGCCTCCTGCCCCAAGGCAAGGTGCTGGTACACCTCGGTCTCGGCAGGGAGAAGCGTCGGCTCCGGGCCCATCAGGTTCTTGCGGAATTCGTCGGACATTAGAAGGTCTTGCCTACCGAACCGAGCTGCTTTGCGGCTTCCACGATGCGGGCAGCCATGCCGGCTTCGGCGGAGGCTCCCCAGACGCGGGGGTCATAGGTCTTCTTGTTGCCCATTTCGCCGTCGACCTTCAGGACGCCGTCGTAGTTCGAGAACATGTGTCCGGCAACCGGGCGGGTGAACGCGTACTGGGTGTCGGTGTCGATGTTCATCTTGATGACGCCGTAGGAAACAGCGTCAGCGATTTCCTGCTCGGTGGAGCCGGAGCCGCCGTGGAAGACGAGGTCGAACGGGTTGGTCTTGCCGATCTTGGCACCGACCTCGGCCTGGATCTGCTTGAGCAGTTCGGGGCGGAGCTTGACGTTGCCCGGCTTGTACACGCCGTGCACGTTGCCGAAGGTCAGGGCGGTCAGGTAGCGGCCGTTCTCGCCGGCGCCGAGTGCCTCGATGGTGGCGAGGGCGTCTTCGGTGGTGGTGTAGAGCTTCTCGTTGATCTCGTTCTCGACGCCGTCTTCCTCGCCGCCGACCGTGCCGATTTCAACCTCGAGGATGATCTTGGCCGCAGCTGCGCGTTCCAGGAGTTCGCGGCCGATCCGCAGGTTCTCGGACAGGGTCTCGTGCGAACCGTCCCACATGTGCGAGTTGAAGATCGGGTCCTTGCCGGCCTTGACGGCTTCCTCGGAAGCGGCCAGCAGCGGCAGGACGAAATCAGCCAGCTTGTCCTGCGGGCAGTGGTCCGTGTGGAGGGCGATGTTCACGTTGTAGTTCTTGGCGACTTCGCGGGCGAAAGCCGCGAAACCCAAGGAGCCGGCAACCATGTCCTTGACGGAGGCGCCGGACCAGTAGGCAGCACCACCGGTGGAGACCTGGATGATGCCGTCCGATTCGGCCTCGGCAAAGCCGCGGATGGCGGCGTTCAGGGTCTGCGACGAGGTCACGTTCACTGCCGGGAACGCGTATCCACCGGCCTTCGCGCGGTCGATCATCTCGGAGTAAATCTCTGGGGTTGCGATGGGCATGCTGACTCCTATGCTGATTTTCGTCTGTGGGTTTTGTTGACCCTGGAGTAGACCTATACGGCTAGGCACCATCCTAGCGACTGAAGAATCCGACACCGTGTTTCCGGTCACGGAGACGGGTAACACTTGCGGACCTTTTGCCGCCGGGTCCTCTCAGGACGGGCTGACTCAAGACACGCGCTGGCCGAAGTTGTGCCGGCGGATCCACGCGTGCATCGCGATGGCCGCGGCCGACGCCGCGTTCATGGACCGCGTGGAACCATACTGCTCAATCGACAAAGTGGCGACGGCGGCGTCGTGCACCTCGGGAGTCAGGCCGGGGCCCTCCTGCCCGAACACAAGGACGCAGTTGCGCGGAAGTTCGTAGGTTTCCAGCGGCACGGAATCGGGGAAGATGTCGATGCCGATGATGGCCAGCCCCTCCCCCTGCGCCCACTCCACGAAATCCTCCACGGTGGGGTGGTGGCGGACGTGCTGGTAGCGGTCGGTGACCATGGCGCCGCGACGGTTCCACCGGCGTCGTCCGATGATGTGGACCTCCTTGGCGAGGAACGCGTTGGCCGTACGCACTACGGTGCCGATGTTCAGGTCGTGCTGCCAGTTCTCAATGGCAATGTGGAAATCGTGCCGGTGGGCGTCCAGGTCCGCGACGATCGCCTCGTGCTTCCAGTACCGGTACTTGTCCACGACATTGCGGCGGTCGCCGTCCGCCAGGAGGTCCGGGTCCCACTGCTCGCCTTCCGGCCAGTCGCCTTCCCAGGGCCCGACGCCGACCTCCGGTTTCGCTTCGGACTCCCCTTCGCTAGAGGAGACGAACGACGGGTCGGTGGGGGCAGGGTTCTGGGGCCGGTCAGTCACTCCTCAACCCTAGCCCGGCCAGTGCCGCATGCGGCGCCGATACCCGGCCCCGTAACGCAGGACACCCGGGTGTCTCGGAGACCGAAAGATGAAAGACTTGGGACGAGAAGCAGCCACTACGCGGAGGAAAAGCATGGAGAACGCAACCGAGGCCCCCAAGAGCTCAGCCCTTTACCGCAACGGACACGAAATCGAATGCTGGCTCACGGACATGGACGGTGTCCTTGTCCACGAAAACCAAGCGGTTCCCGGAGCGGCTGAACTGATCCAGCGCTGGGTGGACACCTCCAAGCGATTCCTCGTCCTCACGAACAACTCCATCTTCACGCCGCGGGACTTGGCAGCCCGGTTGAGCTCCTCAGGCCTGGAAATCCCGGAAGAGAACATCTGGACATCGGCCCTGGCCACGGCCCAGTTCCTCAAGGACCAGGTGCAGGGCTCCGAGTCCGGGAACCGCGCCTACACCATCGGTGAGGCAGGGCTCACGACGGCGCTGCACGAGGCCGGCTTCATCCTCACCGACCAGAACCCGGACTTCGTGGTGCTCGGCGAAACCCGCACCTACTCCTTCGAAGCGATCACCATGGCCATCCGGCTGATCCTCGCGGGGGCGCGTTTCATCGCCACCAACCCGGATGCCACCGGTCCCTCGAAGGACGGGCCGATGCCCGCCACCGGCGCCATCGCCGCGCTCATCTCCAAGGCGACCGGCCGCGAGCCCTACATTGTGGGCAAGCCGAACCCCATGATGTTCCGTTCCGCGATGAACCAGATCGACGCGCACTCCGAGACCACGGCAATGATCGGTGACCGCATGGACACCGACATCATCGCGGGCATGGAAGCCGGGCTGCACACGGTCCTGGTGCTCAGCGGCATCACCCAGCGGGAGGACATCGCGGCCTTCCCGTTCCGGCCGAACCAGGTCCTGAACTCGGTAGCGGACCTCAAAAACCAGATCTAAGAAGAAGGGCCGGTGCCATGGCTGTGCTGAACCTCCGGTCCCTGGCCGGTGGCCGTATCCTGAGGGGCAGCCAGCCATTTGGCATGGACACCGCGGCGACGGCCGCGTTCCTGGAACGTCATGGCATCCAGGCCGTCGTGGATCTCCGGAGCGCGTACGAGCGCGCCATCGTGCCCTGGCAACTTGCCAACGGCGCGGTGGAGCTCGTGGAGAACCCCCTCGATCCGCGTACCGCTTCTGCTGGGCTCCAATCGATCCACACGGCCGAAGACCTTGGCGAGCTGTACCTTGGGTGGGTTCGCGCCCGCCCGGATTGGGTGGCCGAATCGCTGCGTCCCGCGGCCCAAGGCAAGCGGACGCTCATCCACTGCTCGCTCGGCAAGGATCGCACCGGCGTCGTATCCGCTCTGGCGCTCCTCGCGACGGGCGCTGACCGCGCGGCCGTCGTGGCGGACTACGCCGCAAGCACCGCGGCCCTCCCCACAATGCTGGAAACCATGTCAGCAGCTTGGCGGCTGGCTGTCCCCGAGGTTCCGGAGGAGGCATTCAGTCCCTCGCTCATGCTGCTGCAATCCCCCGAAGCCGCGATGGAATACTTCCTGGACCGTTTCGGGCACGAGTTCGGCGACGCGGCGGATTACTTGCGCGTCGCAGGCCTCAGCGGTTCCGAGCTGGACGGACTGCGGCGCAGGTAGGGAGGCACCGTCAGTAGAACACCACCCGCGAGCCGGCCCGGGGCAGCGGAAACAGCTCGTTCTCCAGGTCCTCAATGATCGGATTGTAGATAAAGGGATTCCACTGCGGGCTCGCATGGGCGGGGCGGGCGCCGTCGGTCCTGCGGCCCGTGGACGCGATGTTGAGGGGGAATGCCTTGGCCCACGCGGCCCGGGCGGTTTCGTAGTTCACGGTGTCATCGTTCGGGTTTCCGATAAAGGCCATGCGGGTGTCTCCCAGCCCGTCGACAAACCGTGTGCCGTCAAAGTGGTAGATGTAGTCCGATTCGCTCTGGATCAGCACGCTCGACGGCGCGATCGGCGAGAGCTGCTCCAAGGTTTGGTCCCAGATCTGCCCCCATGTGCGTTCGTGCTTGTTCACCACGCGCTCGCCCAGCTCATAGCCGCCGCGGAGGACTGACGGAACTTGGAAGCCGCTCTCGTACAAGAACACGACGCCGTCGAACCAGCTTTGGTCGAGGATGTCGTACTTACTGAACGGCGAGGAATCCAACAGGATCAGCTTGACGCTGACGTTGCGTTCACGCAGGCGTGCGGCCACCTCAGTGGCCAACATCCCGCCGAAACTGTGGCCGTAGAAATACAGGGTGTTCAGCTTGCGCTCATTGATATAGGCGAGCACAGCGTCCACCACATCAGTGACTTCCATCCCCAGGTTGGAGTATCCGACGGCGGCCATCTGGCCGCGCTGCCGGAGCGAACCGCGGATCGAGTTGAGGATCCATTGGGCCTCTTCCCAGCTCGTCTTATAGCCGGGAAAGAGGATCCAACTCGAGTTGGGGTAGTACGACTCCGCGAAATCGTCCCCTACCGGGAGGATCTTGGTGGTGCGGCGTTCCGCCTGGACCTGGCGGGTGAACAGCATGTCCGCTGCGAGGGCCGTGGAAGCACCGGCTCCAATCAGGAAGGAACGGCGGGAAAAGCTCTTCAGCTCGGCGGCTTGGCGGAGCACCCGGGCAAGGGAGCCCGGGTCCTGCCAGCGCTGCTGCCTCCGAGGGAATTTCCCCGCCCGATAGTTCACGCAGCCAGCTTAGGCGCTTCGGCGGACGGGCACACGGTCCCCTCAAACCCGCCCGGCCTTGGCAGAGTTAGTCGAGTCCCAGCTCGTCCTTGCCGAAGGCGAAGAGGTACGGCACGCCGGTTTCGGCCTCGATCTTTTCCTTGGCGCCCGTGTTGCGGTCCACGATGACGGCCACGGCCACCACGTTGCCACCGGCCTTGCGGACGCCCTCGACGGCGGTCAGTGCCGAGCCGCCGGTGGTGGAGGTGTCCTCGAGAACCACGACGTTCCGGCCTTCCACCGAGGGACCCTCAACCTGGCGGCCCATGCCGTAGGACTTCTGGGCCTTGCGCACCACGAAAGCGTCAACCGCGCGGCCGGCGTCGGCCGCGGCGTGCATCACGGCGGTCCCGACCGGGTCCGCACCCATCGTCAGGCCACCGGCGCACTCAACGGCGATTCCGGCGTCGTCGATCATGGAGAGCATCACCTGGCCAACAAGCTTCGAAGCCTCGTGGTGGAGGGTGATGCGCCGCAAGTCGATGTAGTAGTCCGCCTCGGCACCACTGGAAAGGATCACCTTGCCGCGGACAACCGCCAGTTCTTTGATCAATTCAAGGAGGCGGGCACGGGCAGCGGCAGTGTCAACAGCGGGAGTCATGGTGCCCATTCTACGTAAAGCCGTTCGACGCAAGGGAATGGCGAGCGTCATGCACTGTCCACGGCGCCGGCACGTCACCCGCCGTAACCTGTGAAATATCTGCGCGGGAGGCGGTGTTCCCGCACATATGACAACAATCGGAATCATCGGTGCAGGACACATTGGCAGCCAAGTCGCCCGCAAAGCAGTCGAGCTTGGCTATGACGTAGTGATCAGCAACTCGCGGGGACCGGAAACCCTGGCGGAACTGGTGGCGGAGCTTGGCGAACATGCCCGGGCCGCAACACCGGCCGAGGCAGCAGCGGCGGGCGATTTCGCCGTCGTGACCGTTCCGCTCAGGAGCTACCAGGACATTCCCGTGGAACCGCTCGCGGGCAAGATTGTGATCGACACGAACAACTACTACTGGGAGCGGGACGGCCGCATCCCGGAGCTCGACAAGGGCGAGGCCACCACGTCGGGCCTGCTGCAGAAGCACCTGCCCACGTCCAAGGTGGCCAAGGGCTTCAACCACATCATGGCGAAGGAGATCGGCACTGACGGCTCCCCGTCAGGCGCCGAGAACCGCCGCGCATTGGCCACCGCCAGCGACTACCCCGAGGCGGCGGAACTCGTGGCGAAGCTCTACGACGAGTTCGGTTTCGACACCGTCAACATCGGCCCGCTCGATGAGAGCTGGCGCGTGGAGCGTGACCGCCCGGCCTACGTGGTGCGGCAGAACGCTGCCGAACTCAAGGACAACCTGGCGAAGGCACCGCGCACCATCTGAGCAACCTCTAAACAACACAGCAGCCGCTTGCCTCCTAAAGGCAAGCGGCTGCTGTGTTTAGGCGTGGACGCCCGGTCAGGATGCAGAAGCGGGATCGACGACGGCGAACCCCGCCAAGGCGGCTGCCTTGCGGACATAAGCCAAGTTGGACGCCGTCCGTTCCTCCAAGGGAAGCTCGGTGGAAAAGTCCTCCAGCGTGACCCAGGAGTCGTAGCCGACGTCAGCGAGCGCCCGGAAGTAGGCGAGGACACTCGCCTGGCCCTCGGCAAGAGGGGCCCATTCGTTGACCCACACGGCCGCACCCGAATCGTCTTTCGAGTCGGTTCGGACCCAGCGGGCGTTCTTCACATGGACATGTGCCAAATAGGGGCCGAGGAGCTGGAGTGCTGGCAAGGGTGATTCCCAGCCTTCGATCAGCAGATTGCCGAGGTCGTGGATAACGCCGACATGCCGCGGATCCAGGCCTTCCAACAAATCGACGGGCCGAGGAGGCCGACGCCGTCACGGTTCCATGGTGCAGTTCCACGAGGGCTTTGACGCCGTGGTGTGCTGCACGGGAAGCAACCCACTCGTAGTGTTCCCGGGTGGCGGCAAAGAGTTCCGGGTAGGGCAGGCCTGTGGGTTCGGGGCCGCCCATGTTCGAGTTGCCCAGCGGCAGCACGTTCACCCGGACCTGCCTGGCACCCAAGGCCGCTGTCGCCGCGAGGACCCGATCGACGTCGTCGTGGTTGTCGCAGCGGGCGTAGCCGCCGAGGCCGGAGAATTCCAACCCTGAATCGGCGGTGAGCCGGGCAATCTCCGGGATCGAATCTTCCAGGCCCGTCATGGGCCAGGTGGCACGGTTCCCTGCCCAGAAGCCCGGTTCTGCTGCCTCTGCCTGGTCCGTGACCCGCCATTCGATGCCGTCCCACCCTTGGGCGGCGAGCTTGGTGGCGGCTTCCTGCGGCGACCATTCGGGCGTGGATGCGGTGAAGACGGAGAACTTCATGCCGATACCTCCTCGCGGGCGTCCGGGTGGGAAGCGGCCCCGCCGGTACGGACCTCCACGTTGTTGTACTTGCCCGCTATGACATCGTCGATCAGCACCGGCTGGCCCAGGGTTGCCGAGACATACAGGGCGCGCACCGTGGCCAAGGCGGTCACGGCGTCCCGGACGGTAACGCCCGCGGGGCGTCCTTCCCGGATCGCCGCGACGATGTCGCGGTACTGCCGGACATGTCCAGCCGGGTACACCGTGGGATCCAGTGCTTCGACGGTGTCGTCAGGGTATTTGGCGAGCTCGACGGCGGCCTGGTTCCCGCCGCCGAGGATGCCCATCGCACTGCTCTCCGAAGGATCGGCGGCGTCTGATGCGTGGAAGTACGCGAGGTCGTCGTTGTCGATCACTGCGGAACCCTTGCTGCCCATCACCTGGAGGCGGACCGTCAAGCCAGGGTACGCCGCCGTCGTCGCGTGCAGCACGGCAAGGGCCCCGGACTCGAAGGTGACGGTAGCTACGGCGGTGTCCTCCACTTCAACAACTTCGTGGGCGAGAAGGGCGGTCTTGGCGCTGATCTCAAGGGGCCGGCCGAGGAACCACAAGAGCAGGTCCACGGTGTGCACGCCCTGGTTCATGATGGCGCCTCCGCCGTCCATGGCCCAGGTTCCGCGCCATGCGCCCGAATCGTAGTAGCCCTGGCTCCGCCACCAGCTGACCGAGGCGACGGCCGAGGTCAGCGTACCGAAGCGTCCGGCTCGGCGGGCCTCGTCCACCACCCGGCTGGCCGGATCGAAGCGGTGCTGGCTGATCACCGTGGCCACCAAGCCCTTGGCCTCGGCAGCTTTGGCCGCGGCCAGGATTTCGTCCGCCTTGACCAAGTCAACGTCAAGGGGCTTTTCGATCACCACGTGCTTGCCGGCGTCGAGCGCTTCCAGCGCTTGCTGGATATGCAGCCCGCTGGGCGTCGAGACGATGACCAGGTCCACGGGTACAGCGGCGAGCGCCTCGGCGAGAGTCGGGAAGACTGCCGGCCTCGGGTCGCCCTGGGCTTCGATCTTGGTGGCGAGCGCCTCGGAAGCCTCGGAAACCACATCCACAAGGGCCGTGATGACGATCTCCGGGAATTCGCGGACCGCGGCCGAGTGGGTGCGGCCGATCACGCCGCACCCTACGATTGCGGCCCGGATCTCCGCGCCGGAAGCGTTTGAGGCCTCGCTCACTTCGTCTCCACTCCTGCTTCATTGAGGACTTTCGCGAATGCCCTCGCTGCGATCCCGAACGCCGTCGGGCCGGAGAAACCGCCCAGTCCGTGGGCGCCGGCCAAGTGCGGCTCGAGGCTCGCGAAACCCGTGTACCCGTCGGCCTTCAAGGCCTCGACAGTGCGGAGCACATCGCCGTCGCCCTCGCCCGCCGGGACCACGTGGGCGTTCGAGAACAAGGCATCCTTCACCTGCAGGTACTCAAGGTGCGGGCGGAGCTTGGCGTAGCCGTCCTCGAAAGGCTTGACGCCCACCTGGACGAAATTCGCGGCATCCCAAGCCACTTTCAGCGCGGGAGAGGCCACGGTTTCGATGATGTCCAGGACCCGTTCGGGGATGTCGCCGTAGATGTCCTTCTCGTTCTCGTGCAGAAGAACGACGCCGGACTCTTCCGCCACGTCCGCGAGGGCACGCATGCGTTCGATGACCGCCTCCCGGATGCTCTCCACCGCCACGTCCTCGCCGTAGTAGAAGGAGAAGATCCGGATGTAGCGGGATTCCAGGACCTGTGCCGCGTTGACTGCCCGGCGGAGCCTTTCCACCTCGTGCTCGACGGGGAGGGAAACATCCACTTTCCCGATCGGCGAGGCGATCGCGGAAACCTTCATGTCCGCGGCATCCAGCAAGGACTTCAATTCACGAAGCTGTGCGTCGTCCAGATCCACGATGTTGGTGCCCCAGGCGCTGCGGACCTCAATGTGCTTGGCTCCCAATGCCTGCATCACGGCAATCTGGATCTTGGGGTCGTCGTCGATCTCGTCGCCGAAGCCCGAGAGCTCCCATTCAACAGCTGGCGTGCTCATAGTTACTTGACTCCTCCGGCGGTCAGGCCGCCCACTAGGTAACGCTGGAAAATCAGGTACAGGATGACCACCGGGGCAGCACACACAAGTGAAGCTGCCATCATCTGGCCGTAGAAGGGAATCGCGCCGCCTTCCTGCGAGGCGCCGAAGACCTGGAGCGCGACGGCGGCGGTCTGGCTTTCCGGCCGCGTCATGACTGAGGCGAACAGGACGTCGTTCCAGCCGAGCAGGAAGGCGAAAATGCCGGAAACGACGACGCCGGGCCAGCTCAGCGGGAGGATGATCCGCACCAGCACGCCCAGGTTGCTGGCACCGTCGATCCTTGCCGCTTCTTCGAGTTCGCGCGGCAGGCCGCGCAGATAGGTGACCATCACCCAGGTGGAGAACGGCATCGCGAACGTCAAATAGGTGATGAACAAGCCCCACTGCGTGCCGATGACCTGGATGCCCAGATAGGTGGCGGACGAAGAGAACAGGACGAAGACCGGAAGGACCATGAGGGTGCCGGGAACCGACTGGAGTCCTAGCAGCCCGCGAAGGATCGTCAAGCGGCCGCGGAACTGGTAGCGGACCAGGACGTAGGCGGTGGCGATCGACATGAGCGCGGAGACAACGGCGGTGGAACCGGCCACAAGCACGCTGTTGGCCAAGCCGGTGGCCAGTCCAACGCTCGTCCAGATGGTCGAGTAGTTCTCAAAGGAGAAACTGGACGGGAAGAACTCGCCCCTGGCCACGCCGATGTCCGAGTTCACGGACGCGAGGAAGATGTACGCCACCGGAATCAGCACCAGGGCACACAACAGAGTCAGGATGATGGCGAGCATCGGCCCTGGCATGAGCCGGGTGACTTCATGCTGGCGCTTGGAGCCCGGACGGAAGTCCTCGTTCGATTTGCGTCCGACGGCGGTAGTTGCGGTGCTCACTTTTTGCCTCCGGGTGTTTCGGCGTCGTCGAGTTTGACGGCACGCAGATAGACGAACAAGGGAATCGCGATCAGGATCAGCGAGATGAACGCCATGGCCGCGCTGAGCCCGAACCGGAAGCTCTGGAAGCTGGTGACGTAGGTGAGGATCGGGAGCAGTTCCACATCGGACGGAGCAGGTACCCCGAACAGGACGAACGGCAAGGTGAAGTTGTTGATGTGGTGCAGCATGCCGATCAGGAATGCCAAGGAGAGCGGACCCTTCAGGTAAGGGAACACCACGTAGCGGAGCTTGTTCCACCACAGGGCGCCGTCAAGGGCCGAGGCCTCGTGGACCTCATGGTCCACGGACTGGAGCCCGGACAAAGCCAGCAGGTAGACAAACGGCCACGACGCCCAGATCTGGACAAGGATGAGCGTCCAATACGACTGGGGACCGTTGAGCCACAGTCCGGGGTCGATGCCCACCGAATGCAGCATGGAGTCGATGACGCTGCCCGGCTGGAACATGGTCCGCCACACCGTCGCCACCACGAAGGAAGGGAGGACGTAGGGGATTAGGAAGATGGAACGGATCACTGCCCGGCCCTTGAACGCGTTCTGGGTGGCGACTGCCCCGGCGATGCCGAGCGGGATAGTGACCACCATGGCGAGCAAGGAGTAGCTGACGCTGAGCCAGATGGCGTGCAGCAAAGGCGATGCGGTCAGCGCTTCGACGAAGTTCTGGACTCCGATGAACGGAGCGCTGACCCACTTGCGCAGCGAATACTGGTCCAGGTCCAGCCCCGACATGAAGATTCCGAGCAGGAGCGGCACCACGATGATGATTGTCATCAGCAGGCCGCCTGGAATCAGCATCCACAAGGGGCGGTTGCGTTCGCTCAGCCCCTTGCGACGCCGGGAAGTGTCATTCGGTGACTGCGGGTCCGGCTTGGCAGCGCGGGACGACTTGCGGCGCGTGGACTTGCCCGCAGTCAGTGAATCGGTGGACATGTCAGTTCCTACTTACTTCGATGCCCGGTCAAGTGAGGCCTGGCCCTTGGTTTGTGCGTCCTTGAGGCGCGTCTGGAGGCTCGAATCGTCCACGGACCCCTTGGAGAGATCAGGGATCGACTGGACCACTACGTTGACGAGGGCCAACTGGATGTCGCCCCAAGCGCCGGTGAAGGGCGTTGCCTTGGACTTGGCGGCGGTATCGGCAACCGGTTGGAGTATCGGGTTATTCAGAGACTTCAGCGCCTCGGCATTGGCGGGCAGATCTCCGAAGATCTTCTGGTAGTTCAGCTGCTCGTCCTTGGACGTGATGAGGTTGATGTAAGCGAAGGCCAGGTCCTTTTGCTTCGAGTAATCGGCGACAACCACGTTGTCACCGGAGAGGATGCTCGCCGCATTCGCGGCGTCGCCCTGCGGAGACGTCTGGCCCGGGGCCGTCGTCGGCATGGCCGTGTAAGCGTACTTACCGGCGACAGCGGACTTCTCAAGCGTCGGGACGGAACTCGAGGTCGTCATCATCAGATAACCGGCCTTGCCACTCGCAAATGCCGCCAGGGCGTTGCTGTTACTCCAGCCAACAGACGCCGGATCGACAACTTTGTCTTTGGTGAGCCATCCGAAGTACGTTTCGTAAGCCTTCTTGACCGTCGGGTCGTCGAGCTTGAGAGTCTTGCCGTCCACGAGCGGGTTGCCTGCCTGGACGGACATGGCCCAGATGAATTTCCACGGATCAAAGTTGTCCTTGTACCCGGTAGCGAGCCCAAAAGTTCCGGTGGCCGGGTTGGTCATCTTCTTGGCCTGGGCTGCGAGCTCGTCCCAGCTGGTGGCGGGCTTATCGATCCCCGCCGCCTTCAGGATGTCCTTGTTGTAGGCCATCACGAACGGCCGGCTGACGAACGGAATCCCCGCTTGGTGCTGGGCGTCCGGGCCGGAGATGCCCAGAGCTGCCTGGTTGAACCGGTCCTTACCGCCCACCTTCTTCCAGTCGTCATCGGACAAGGTCACAAAGGCCTTGGTTGCATAGGCCGTGGGCGTGAAGGTGGTGCCGAGGCTATAGACGTCCGGGCCTTGACCCGACACCACGGAGGTCTGGATCCGTGTGAGTTCGTCATTTCCCGACGCGAACGTTTCGAATTCGACGTCGGCGCCGGTCTGTGCCTTGAACTTGGCGGCAATATCCGTGAACCACTGCTTCTGCTGTGCCGGATAGTTTGCGTTGGAGTTGACCAGGACGCTCAGCTTCTTGCCCTTTCCGTCAACGGGTCCGGCGCTCCCCCCGGAGCTGCTGGTGCCGCCTCCGCAAGCGGTCAAAGCTAGGGCGGCTGTTACGACAACAGCGGCAAATTTGGCGGACGATGCAAACTTCATTGTTTTCCTCCCTGGAGACCCGATGGCCTCATTGGCGTGGTGCGCGTCACATCGGGTGATTTCTCCGAGTCTAGGGAAGCGCAACAGCGATGACAAGCGATTGCCAAAAATTGTCATCGGTGCTGCAATTGTGGGACAAGTCACTCGTTGAAGAGCGGCTGCGGCAGATGAGGAACACCTAGGCGATGGCAGAACTCCAGCTCCAGTCACCAGGCAGGCAGCCCACTATCCGCGATGTCGCGGAGCTTGCGGGAGTGGCAACATCAACAGTCTCGAGGGCCCTGAGCAATCCCGGCCGAGTGAACCGGGTAACGCGCGAGCGGATCGAAGAAGCGGCCGCGCAACTGAATTACATTCCAAGCTCCCAGGCCCGCGGGCTCAGCTCCGGACGCACCCAGACAGTTGCCGTCCTGGTTCCGGACATCACCAATCCGTTCTACTTCGACATCATCCGTGGGGCGCAGCACCAGTTGAAGGCCGCCGGCTACACGCAATTGCTCGTAGACACCGAGGAATCAGCGGAGATGGAAGCAGATGCCCTGCAGAAAATGCGCCGCTCGGCAGACGGATTCATTCTTGCCGCGTCCCGCCTGACGGATGCGCAGCTGGCCGAGGCGGCGGCACAGCAGCCTTTGGTCACCATCAACCGGGCTCCGGCCATCGCACCCACCGTGGTGATCGATACGCCGTCGGCCATCATCCAGGCGCTGGAACATCTGGTCTCGCTGGGGCACACACGTATTTGCTTTGTAGGAGGCCCGGCCACGTCCTGGTCCAATGCCAAGCGGTGGCAGGCATTCCAGGACGAAACCACCGAGCGGAAGCTGACCACGTTCAGCGTGGGGCCGTTCGCGCCCAAGACCACCTCCGGAGCGGCCGCAGCGGACGCCGCAGTGCACACTGGGGCCACTGCGTGCATCGTCTTCAACGACCTGCTGGCCATCGGAATGCTGCAGCGCCTGCGCGAACGCGGTATTCGGGTGCCCGATGACATGAGCATTGTGGGCTGCGACGACATCTTCGGAGCCGATTTCTGCAACCCTCCCCTGACCACCATGGCGTCGCCCATTGAACAGGCCGGGCGAGTGGCCGTCTCCATGCTGTTGTCCAGGCTCAATCCCCAATATGGCGGCACCAGCCGGCGCCTGGCGGTCATGCCCACGCACCTCACGGTCCGGGCATCGACGGGCACCGCGCCGTCGTAATCCCCACCGACGCTCGCTCACTTATAGTGCGTTTTGGCGCGACCCTCGCTCACATCATCTGAGCGAGCGTTCCTCGATTGGCGCCCATATCTGAGCGAGCGATCGTCGAAGTAGCTCAGGGGGTGGTGACAAACAGCCCGGACACACGACGGCGGAGCCCCTCCCAGGACGCTCGCTCACTTATAGTGCGTTTTGGCGCGACCCTCGCTCACATCATCTGAGCGAGCGTTCCTCGATTGGCGGACTTGAGGTGACACAGTTGAGTGTTTCAAGTACTGGTTACTAGTGTTGGGGACATGCGCACACTCCAGGCCACGATCATTGCGGAAATGGGCGTCCAGCCCCGGATCGACCCTGCCGAGGAGGTCCGCAAACGCGTCACGTTCCTGAAGGAATACCTCAAGGCCACACACACCAAGGGCTTTGTCCTCGGCATTTCCGGCGGACTCGACTCTTCCCTTGCCGGCCGGCTTGCCCAGCTGGCCGTCCAAGAGCTTGAGGCCGAGGGCGTCGAGGCGAACTTCGTGGCCGTCCGGCTCCCTTACGGCACCCAGCACGATGAGGACGACGCCCAGGCCGCGCTCGACTTCATCCAGGCCAAGACCGAATGGACATTCAACATCTCGCGCGCAGTGGACGGTTTCGAGGATGAGTTCGAAAAGACCACGGGCGCGCGCATCTCGGATTTCCACAAGGGAAACACGAAGGCCCGGGCCCGCATGACCGCCCAGTACGCCCTCGCCGGCGAGCACAACTACCTGGTGATCGGCACGGACCATGGAGCCGAATCCGTCACCGGGTTCTTCACCAAGTTCGGCGACGGCGGCGCGGACATCCTGCCGCTCTTCGGCCTCAACAAACGGCAGAACCGTGCACTCCTCGCCGAGCTGGGCGCCCCGTCCCGCATTTGGGACAAGGTCCCCACGGCCGACCTCCTGGACGGCACGCCCGGCCGCACCGACGAGGACGAGCTCGGCATCAAGTACGACCAGATCGACGACTACCTCGAAGGCCGGGACGTCTCCGACGAGGTCGCGGAGACCATCGAACAGAAGTACCTGCGCACGCGGCACAAGCGCACCGTTCCGGTCACGATTTTCGACACGTGGTGGAAATAGCAATCGCCTGAACCGGCGCGCCGCCGTCACGCCGAGCGACTTTTTGCAGCGCACGACGGCGGTCTGCCGCGCCGTAGCGGGGGGCGCCGCCGTCGTCATTCCACAAAAGCCTGCCCTGCGTGACGGGACGCACCACCGCACGGCTGCCTCTTCCAAACCCTTGGATGTCCTAGTATATTGCAGGTGAGGCGGATCACACGGGCAGCCCCTTCCCGGTCCGCGTTTACCCATTCCACGCAGGGCGAAAGGCAGACAATGACAGTCACCGACGACTTCCGTGCAGCCCGCGACCGGCTCCTTGAGCTGCGCACCGACTACTCCCGCGCACACAGCGAATTCCAGTGGCCCCGCTTCAGCGAGTTCAACTTCGCCCTCGACTGGTTCGACCAGATCGCAGCCAATCCCGCCATGGCCAACAACCCTGCGCTCGTCATCGTCGAGCAGGACGGCAGCTCCACCCGCCGCAGCTTCGCCGAGCTCTCCGCACGGTCCTCGCAGCTCGCCAACTGGCTCCAAGCCAAGGGCGTCCGTCGGGGAGACCGCATGATCATCATGCTCGGCAACCAGGTGGAACTGTGGGAACTCATGCTCGCCGGGATCAAACTCGGCGCGGTCCTGATCCCCACCACCACGCTCATGGGCCCACGCGACATCGCGGATCGCGTGGAACGCGGCGGCGCCCGCTGGGCCGCCGTCGGAAGCGCCAATATCGCCAAGTTCGCCGAGGTCCCGGGCGATTACACCCTCATTGAAGTGGGCGACGGCCAGACCCCCGGTGCCCTTCAGTATGTCGAATCGGGTTCCGCAGAGACGACGTTCGTCCCGGACGCCCCCACCGTCGCCGACGAAACCATGCTCCTCTACTTCACCTCGGGCACTACGTCGCGGGCGAAGCTGGTGGAGCACACCCACACCTCGTATCCGGTCGGGCACCTCTCCACAATGTATTGGATCGGCCTGGAGCCTGGAGACGTCCACCTCAACGTGGCGTCCCCCGGTTGGGCCAAGCACGCGTGGTCCAACGTTTTCACGCCCTGGATCGCCGAGGCCTGCGTCTTCGTCTACAACTACGACCGCTTCGATGCCAAGGCCCTCATGGAACAGATGGGCCGCGAAGGAGTCACGAGTTTCTGCGCCCCGCCCACAGTATGGCGCATGCTCATCCAGGCCGACCTGACCCTGCTCAAAACCCCGCCCACCAAGGTGGTTTCAGCGGGCGAACCGCTCAACGCCGAGGTGATCGGGCAGGTGGAGAGGGCCTGGGGCCAAACCATCCGCGACGGCTTCGGCCAGACAGAGTCAACAGTCCAGGTCGCGAACACTCCGGGGCAGCCGGTCAAGACAGGCTCCATGGGACGGCCGCTGCCGGGCTACGACGTGGTGCTCGTTGACCCTGCCACTGGCGA
This sequence comes from Arthrobacter sp. 01T428, assembly GCF_056398685.1. Classification (NCBI taxonomy): domain Bacteria; kingdom Bacillati; phylum Actinomycetota; class Actinomycetes; order Micrococcales; family Micrococcaceae; genus Arthrobacter; species Arthrobacter sp. 01T428. The sequence continues at coordinate 49,826 of NZ_JBFTPW010000012.1, forward strand.
AGAGGCCGACGACGGCGAGCTGTGCTTGCGCCTGGACCCCCGCCCCGTGGGGCTCATGAAGTCCTACTTCGGCGACCCGGAAAAGACGGCCGAGGCCTTCCGCTACGGTTATTACCACACGGGCGACATGGCCAGCCGGGACGGGAACGGCGTCATTACCTACGTGGGCCGCGGGGACGATGTCTTCAAGTCATCGGACTACCGCTTGTCCCCTTTCGAACTCGAAAGCGTCCTGATCGAACACCCCGCGGTGGCGGAGGCCGCCGTCGTGCCCTCTCCGGATCCGGTGAAGCTTTCGGTGCCCAAAGCGTTCGTGGTGCTCGCCGCCGGCTACGAGCCCGGCCCGGCTGTGGCGGAGGACATCCTCAGATACTGCCGGCAGCATTTGGCGCCATTCAAGCGCATCCGGCGGCTCGAATTCGGCGAACTGCCCAAGACGATTTCCGGCAAGATCAGGCGCGTCGAACTTCGGGGCACGGAGGTGGCCCGCCATGGCGATGGTCCGCTGCCGGCCGGCCTGGGTGTGGAGTACACCGAGGACGAGTTCCCGAGTCTGAAAGAATAGGCAGCCAAGCAATGTCAGGAGGTACCGTGGGCAGCCCACTCCCCCGCGACCCCATCGCCGACGCCCAGCGAAACTGGGAACGCCACGGCTGGGGCGACGTCGCCGCGCCCATGGCGGCCATCACCGCGATCATGCGCACGCAGCAGATCCTGTTGGCGCGGATCGAGGGGGTCTTGAAACCATTCGGCCTGACCTTCGCGCGCTACGAGCTCCTGGCGCTACTGAGTTTCGCCCGCAGCGGCGCGTTGCCCATGAACAAGGCCAGCGCGCTGCTCCAGGTGCATCCGACGTCGGTGACCAACGCCGTCGACCGTCTGGAAAAGGCAGCCCTCGTGGTCCGCTCCCCGCACCCCACTGACGGGCGCACCACGCTGATCGAGCTCACCGCGGAGGGCCGCACCCTCGCGAAGCGCGCGACGACGGCACTCAACAACGAGGTGTTCGGCCAGTCCGGTTTCGGGGACGAAGACGTCGAGCACCTGATCCGCGTACTGGGAGACTTCCGCAAGGCGGCGGGCGACTTCACGGACTGAACCCCGCCGGCGTAGGCCCACCACCTCTTGACCACATTGCGAGATTCATATATCAAATAGTGAGACTCACACGTAGCATTGTGGCCATGAGCTCAGCCGTGGAACCCTTTGTCGACGTCGAATGGTTATCTCAAAACGGTCGCCGCGTGGTACTGGCCGATGTGCGCTGGTACCTCGACGGGCGCTCGGGCCGGGCGGCGTACGACGGCGGGCACATCCCCGGTGCCGTTTTTGTCGACCTGGATCGATGGCTCTCGGCTGAGGGATCGCCTCTCAAGGGAAGAAACCCGCTCCCCCCGCCGGAAGATTTTGCCCTTGGGATGCGGGAAGTGGGAATCAGCGACGACGACATCGTGGTGGCATACGACGACGCCGGCGGAGTCATCGCCGCACGCTTGGTTTGGATGCTGCGCGCCACAGGCCACAGCTCCGCTCTGCTGGATGGCGGGTTGGCGAACTATGAAGGGCCCTTGGAAACCGAACATCCTTCGAGGCCCGCAGGTGATTTCACCGCACAACCGTGGCCCAGGAACCGCCTGGCGGAGATCCACGAGCTCTCGATCGAATCAAACCTCGCCGTGGACGCACGCAACCGCGACCGATTCGAGGGCAGGCAGGACCCCATCGATCCAAGGCCCGGGCATGTGCCCGGCGCGCGGAACGTCCCGTGCAGGGAGAACCTGGACCCCAACGGGAAACTGCGCAGCAAGGCCGATTTGCTGCGCATCTTCGCTACGGCGGGCATCACATCGGCCGAGAACGTGATCAGCTATTGCGGGTCCGGAGTAACGGCTTGCCACAATCTTTTAGCCCTGGAGCACGCCGGCCTCGGACAAGGGCGGCTCTTCACCGGAGGGTGGTCCCAATACGGCCACGCGCTCGAATACCCGGTCGAGCTCGGGACTAGCGGTGCTTGAACTCCGGCTGGCGCTTCTCGGTGAACGCCGCCATGCCTTCTTTTTGGTCCTCGGTGGCAAACAATGAGTGGAAGATCCGGCGCTCGAACAGGACACCCTGGGAGAGGCCGGTTTCGAAGGCTGCGTTGACGGCTTCCTTGGCCACCATGGCAACCGGTTTGGACTTGGACGCGATCACTTTGGCGGCCTCCAGGGCCTCCTCCACCACGGATGCGGCCGGCACGACGCGGGAAACGAGTCCCGCCCGCTCGGCTTCATTGGCGTCCATGAACCGCCCGGTGAGGATCATGTCCATCGCTTTGGCCTTGCCCACGGCATGGGTCAACCGTTGCGAGCCGCCCATGCCCGGAATGACGCCGAGGTTGATTTCCGGCTGGCCGAACTTGGCGTTGTCCCCGGCAATGATGAAATCGCACATCATGGCAAGTTCGCAGCCCCCGCCGAGGGCGAAACCGGACACCGCGGCAATCACGGGAATGCGCAGGCGCGTGAGGTTTTCCCAGGCGCGGAACCAGTCGGCGGCGTACATTTCCATGTACCCCTTGGATGCCATCTCCTTGATGTCGGCGCCGGCCGCGAAGGCCTTCTCCGAGCCGGTGATCACCACGGCGCCCACCCCGGGATCCGCATCCATGTCCGACACGGCGGCCACGATCTCATTCATGGTGGCCTGGTTCAACGCGTTGAGCGCCTTCGGCCGGTTCAGGGTCACCAGGCCTACCCGTCCACGGAGTTCCACCAGGATGTTTTCGTACTGCTGCGCCAAGCCGTGCCCCTTTTGTCGGTTGCTCAGTTGTGTCGGTTGCCCACGTTGTGGACCCCCGGAAATGACCTACCCGCCAAGGCTACTTGGCGGACTTGTCCCGGATGTCCGTGATGATGCCGGAGAAGTCGCGCCCGGCTCCGCCTTCGGCGGCGAAAGCGTCGTAAATCCTCGAGGCGAGGTGTCCCATTTGCCCGTCCACTCCGGTGCTCTCAAGCGCGTTGACCGCGAGCCGCAGGTCCTTGGCCATGAGCGCTCCGGCGAATCCGGGCTGGTAGTCGCGGTTGGCCGGGCTCGTGGGAACCGGTCCGGGAACCGGGCAGTTAGTGGTCAGCGCCCAGCACTGCCCCGAGGCGTTGGAGGCGACGTCGAACAACGCCTGGTGAGTGAGGCCCAGCTTCTCGCCCAGCACGAACGCCTCGCTGACGGCAATCATGGAAACGCCCAGGATCATGTTGTTGCAGACTTTGGCGGCCTGCCCGGCTCCGTGGTCGCCGCAGTGCACGATCCTCCGGCCCATGAGTTCCAGGATCGGCTTCACCGTTTCGAAGTCCTCGGGCAGTGCCCCCACCATGAAGGTCAGGGTCCCGGCTTCGGCACCCACCACGCCTCCGGAAACCGGCGCGTCCACGGAGCGGTGGCCAGCCTCCAGCGCAATGGCTGCTGCCTCGCGGGCCTCGTCTACGTTGATCGTGGAGCAGTCGAGGAACAGCGTGTCCGGCGCAGCTACCGAGAGCAGGCCCGGTGCTCCGTCCACTCCCCGGTAGGCGTCCAGGACGTGCTTGCCGCTGGGCAACATGGTCAGGACAACGGAGGCCCCCGCGACCGCTTCCGGGGCGGAATCCACCGTGGCAATACCGTGTTCACGGGCCGCCTCGAGTGCTGCCGGCACGGGATCGTACGCGACGACGTGATGCCCTGCTTTGACAAGGTTCACGGCCATCGGGCCGCCCATGTGGCCAAGGCCGAGGAAAGCGATGGTGCCGGAAACTGCGTCAGACATGGTCGGACTCCTTTGAATGAAGTTTGAGTTCACGATCGCCGAGCGGCGCGAAGAAGCCCTCGACGGCGGCCGGCGACACCTCCGCCAGGGAAGCCGGCTTCCACTGCGGGTTGCGGTCCTTGTCCACCACCTGGGCACGGATCCCCTCGCGAAAATCAGGCCCGGCCAGGCACCGCACGCCAACGCGGTATTCCTGCTCCAAGGCCTCGTCGAGGGAGAGCCCCTTGACCCGCCGCAGCGATTCCAGGGTGACTTTCACGGCTGTAGGCGACTTTGCCCCGATCGTCTCGGCGGCTGAAGCGGCTTCCCCGCCGGCGTTGCGCAGCCTCGCGACGATTTCCTCGGCGTCATCCGAAGCGTAGGCGTCGTCGATCCACTTGCGCTGGCCGGACAGCGCCGAGGCCGGCGGTTCCTGCGCGAAACGCCCGACGGCGGCCTCCGCCGTCGAGCTTTCCAGCGCTTCCGCGAGCGCGGGCAGGCTTTCGGACGGGACGAAGTGGTCCGCGAGCCCCAGGAACAAGGCGTCAGCTCCGCTTAAATGGGCACCCGTGAGGGCGGCGTGGGTACCGGACTCCCCCGGCGAGCGGGAGAGCAGAAGGGTCCCGCCGACGTCGGGCACAAAACCAATGGTGGTTTCCGGCATGCCCGTGCGGGTCCTCTCTGTGACCACACGGACTGAGCCATGGGCCGATATCCCGACCCCGCCGCCGAGGACCAGTCCATCCATGAAGGCCACGTAGGGCTTCGGGTACCGGGCAATGAGTGAGTTCAAGCGGTATTCCGCAGCCCAGAAATCCGCGGTCCGGTCTCCGCGGCGCAGGATGTCGTCGTAGATCGCCACGATGTCCCCACCCGCGCATAGTCCGCGGTCCCCGGCGCCGTGCACCAGAACGGTCTTGACGGCGTCGTCCTCCGCCCACGCGGTGAGCTGCTCCAGCATGGCGTGCACCATGCCGGCGGTGAGGGCGTTGACGGCCTGTGGCCGGTTCAGGGTGATGACGCCGAGGTGGCCGCGCTTCTCGAACAGGACCTCGGCCATCAGCTGCCGGCCGGCATCACGAAGCTGGCGCCCTGGCGGATGCCGGAGGGCCAACGGGTGGTGACCGTCTTGGTCTTGGTGTAGAAGCGGAACGCGTCCGCGCCGTGCTGGTTGAGGTCGCCGAAGCCCGAGGCCTTCCATCCGCCGAACGTGTAGTACGCAATCGGGACGGGAATGGGAACGTTGATGCCCACCATGCCCACTTCGACGCGGCTCGCGAAGTCGCGGGCAGCGTCGCCGTCGCGGGTGAAGATCGCGACGCCGTTGCCGAACTCATGCTCGGAGCAGAGCCGCAGCGCTTCTTCGTAGTCAGCTGCGCGGAGGACGCTCAGGACCGGGCCGAAGATCTCCTCCTTGTAGATGGACATGTCCTTCGTGACGTTGTCGAAGAGGGTGGGGCCCACCCAGAAACCTCCGGCGTAGCCGTCCACCTTCAGGTCGCGCCCATCGGTGACGAGCGTGGCACCCTGGTCGACGCCGGCCTGGATGTACCCCTCGATACGGTGTTTCGCCGAGGCGGCCACGACAGGTCCGAAGTCCGAATCCGCAGCCAGGCTGGGGCCCACCTTCAGGCCCTTGATGCGGTCCTGCAGCTTCGAGACGAGCTGGTCCGCCGTCTCCTGGCCAACCGGCACGGCCACCGAAATCGCCATACAACGCTCGCCGGCGGAACCGAAGCCGGCACCGATGAGGGCATCCGCTGCCATGTCAAGATCGGCGTCGGGCATGATCACCATGTGGTTCTTGGCGCCGCCGAAACACTGGGCGCGCTTCCCGTGGGCCGCTGCCGTGGCGTAAATGTACTGGGCAATCGGCGTGGATCCAACGAAGCCGATAGCCTTCACCCGCGGATCCTCGAGGAGGGTATCCACGGCTTCCTTGTCGCCGTTGATGACGTTGAAGACGCCGTCCGGCAACCCCGCCTCGGTGAAAAGTTCCGCCAGGCGCAGCGGCACCGAAGGGTCGCGCTCCGAAGGCTTGAGGATGAAGGCGTTGCCGGCCGCCAGCGCCGGGCCGGACTTCCAGAGCGGAATCATGGCCGGGAAGTTGAAAGGCGTGATGCCCGCGACGACGCCGAGCGGCTGGCGCAGCGAGTGGACGTCGATGCCGGTGCCGGCGTTGTCCGAGAATTCGCCCTTGAGCAGGTGCGGTGCCCCGGCGGCGAACTCCACCACCTCGATGCCGCGCTGGATATCACCCTTGGCGTCGGGGAAGGTCTTGCCGTGCTCGGACGAAAGGAGCGTGGCGAGTTCGTCCATGTGCTCGTTGACCAAGTCCACGAACTTCAGCAGGATCCGGCCGCGGCGCTGCGGGTTCATGGCGCCCCATTCGAGCTGGCCTTTCTCCGCGCTCGCAATGGCGTTCCTGACCTCATCAGCACTTGCCAGGGGAAGCCGAGCCTGGACCTCGCCGGTACAAGGATTGTAGACATCGCCAAAGCGCGTGGAGGTGCCATCGACCCTCTGGCCGTCAATGTAGTGGGAAAGTTCGCGCACCATGGAATGCTCCTTTGCATAGGGGGAATGCCCGCCATCGGCCTCGAAAGCGCAAGTCCAACTGCGCTCCCGGACGTCTTTGATCCCGAATATACTCGGACTTCCTACTAATTTCTAGAGGACGTCAGCTCGTGCCCAGGTGGCCTGGCTCAACGAGGAAGCGCGCCGTAGGCATCCAGGGCCTCCCGCCGCGAGGCCTTAAGGTCCACCACCGGCTCCGGATAGTCCGCCGTGGACAGCTCAGGGATCCACTGGCCAACGTATCTGCCGTCGGGATCGAATTTCGCTGCCTGGGTCTCCGGATTGAAGATCCTGAAGAAAGGCGAGGCGTCCGCGCCGGAACCGGCTACCCACTGCCAGTTCGCAGGATTGGACGCAGGATCGGCATCCACCAAGGTGTCCCAGAACCATTGCTCGCCCACTTGCCAATGGATGCCCAGGTTCTTCACCAGGAGGCTGGCGGAAACCATGCGGACCCGGTTGTGCATCCATCCCGTGTGCCACAATTGCCGCTGGCCGGCGTCCACCATGGGGAACCCGGTGCGGCCCTCCTGCCATGCGCGAAGGAGGTCGGCGGCCTCCGTGACTTCTCCAAGCGGGCCTGCACCCTGACCACCCGGCCAAGCCCACGGGTAGTGGTCGAAACCGGGCCGCAAATTGGCCGTTGCCAGGTCCGGATGATGGAAGTATTGGTGCCAGCAGAATTCACGCCAACCGAGTTCCGAGGCGAAAACTGCCGCACCGTCGCCCGGTTCCCGGCGCCGGCCCTGCTGGGCATGCCACACCTCGAACGGGCTGAGCTGTCCCCACCGCAAGAAGGGCGACAACCGGCTGCTGCCCGGCAGGTCCGGCCGGTCCCGGTTCACCGAATAGTCCGCCAGCCCGTGCTCCACGAAGTCATCAAGAAACTCATGTGCCTGGGCCGAACCCGGCTGCCAGCTTTCGGACAATCCGGCCGACCAGTCTGGGTTGCGGGGCAACAATCCCCAAGAGTCCAATTCCTCGGATTCAGGCAGCTGGGCGGAGAATCCCCGGCCCGGTTCCGGAGCCTCCAACGGATCACGGAAATCCAGCCCGGACACGGTCCGCCAAAAGGGCGTGAAGACCTTGAACGGCCCCCCTTGCTTCGTGGTGACGGCCCACGGTTCATGCAGCAACGATGCCTGGAAACTCTCCGAGTGCATTCCGGACTCGCGCGCCCAGGCCTTGATGCCGGCGTCGAGCGTTCGCTCTGCCTCGCCGTAACGGCGGTTCCAGTACAGCGATCCGGAACCCATCGCCGTCGCGGTCTGCCGGACGATCTCCGCCGCCCGTCCGCGGCGCAGCAAGAGCGGCACGCCCAGGGCGGCGAGGTCTTCGCGAAGGGCAAGCAGGGAATGATGCAGCCACCATCGGGAGGCTCCGCCAAGCGGCCTGATGCCCGGCGATTCCTCGTCGAGTACATAGAGCGCGACGGCGGCGCCGTCCTCGGCTGCCGCCCGCAGCGCCGGGTTGTCCGTGGCCCGGAGGTCGTCCCGGAACCACACGATCGACGGCTTCACTATTTCCCCTCGGATTTCGCGCAAAGGCCATGCCCCCTAGGACGAATCCTAAGGGGCATGATCTGTGTTGAGATTTACTTAGGCATCAGGACGGAGTCAACCAGGTACACCGTGGCGTTGGCAGTGTGGACGCCGCCGCAGATCACGGCGGAACCTCCGTCAACCTTGAGTGCGTCCTTGGTTCCCGTAACGGTCACGGAGTCGCCCTCAACCGTCTTGTGGGTTCCCACGATCTGGTCCGGGGTCAGCTGGCCGGGGATGACGTGGTAGGTGAGGATCTTGCTCAGTGTAGCGTCGTCGGTCTTGAGGCCGTCGATGGTGGCGGCGGGGATCTTGGCGAAAGCGCTGTCCACGGGAGCGAAGACAGTGAACTGGCTGCCATTAAGCGTGTCCACCAGGTTGACCTTGGGGTTCAGCTTGCCGGACACAGCGGCCGTCAGGGTCTTGAGCAACGGGTTGTTGGAAGCGGCCACGGCTACGGGGTCGAGCGCCATGCCGGCAACGGAACCTGCACCGCTGGGAACCTGGGAGGCGTAAGCTGCACAGCCCGGGCCAACCAGGTCTTTGCTCGGGTCCATCGCGGCACTTGCCGACGCTGAGGGGGTCGCTGCCATGGTGGACGACGGGCTCGGAGCCCCCGATGAGGGTGAAGCCGTGGTAGCGGAGCCGCCACATGCAGTGAGGCCCAGCAGGGCGGAAGCGGCGAGGCCGGCGATCGCAAAAGACGTGCGCTTTGTAGCAAGCATGACATTTCTCCTTCAAACGGACTGACATTCGGTGCCGGTTGATTCCGGCGTGAAAGCACTTCACCCTTGCGGGCTAAGTCCTTATGCCAGCTATTCGGAGGTGCGGGCCACAGGGATGGGTGAGTTTCAAAACTTAATTTGAAAGGGGTTAAGCGGAGCTCATGCGGTGGGCTTCTTCCATGAGCAACTTGCCGAGGAATTCCTGGCGTTCAGGACGGAACCGCGGTTCGATCCCTGTGAGGGACAAAGCGCCGATTGGCCGGCCCAGCTGGTCGAAGACGGCGGCGGCCATCCCCCAACTACCCTCCAGCACCAAACCGGGATTCACCGAGTACCCGGCCATCCGGGTCTGCTCAAGGTTCCGGCGCACCACGCTCTCGGTGTGGCCAGCGGCGAAGTCCCCGGCGTGCCGTTCCCAGCCGGACAAGATCGTTTCCTGCTCCTCGTCCGCCAGGAAGGCCATGATCGCTGTGCCCGCCGACGCGACGCCGAGCGGGAACCTGACGCCCTCGTGCAAGACGAATGACCGCACCGGGAAGCTGCCTTCCTCGCGAAGCACGCACACGGTTTCGTGGCCACGACGGATCGAATAGAAGGCGCTTTCGCCGCTCTCCTCGGCGAGGCGGCGGAGGCTGGGCCGCGCCAGGTCCTCAACCGGGAACCGGGCCGCCGCCACCGAGCCCAGGAGGAAGATCTCCGGCCCCAAGATCCAGTTACCGGTCCGCTGATCGTGGTCCAGCAGGCCTTCAGCGGCGAGGGACGCGAGCAAGCGGTGCACCGTGGGGCGGGTCAAGCCCGACTCGCGGACCAGGCCAGCGATGGACATGCCCTCCGGCTTGCGTCCCACGAGCCGGAGGAGCGCAGCGACCCGGCCTACCACTTGGGCGCCCTGGACCGGCTTGGTTTGCGGCTGCTGAGTTGGCAACGCTACCCCTCTCCAAAGATTTCCTCCACAATGTGGACACTTCAAAGAGTAGCGTCCACACTGTGCAAGTTCAGCCTTACTGGCCAAGGAACGCCGTTGACCCTCCGCGCAGAACCGCCCTATGCTCCTTTTCAGACCGCCAACTCAGCCCAATGTCCACAAAGTGGATAGCTGCTGAGCGACCCAACTCAAAGACGAGGACAACGCCATGGCCAAAATCCATTCCAGCGCCGCCGTTGCACTGCAAGACGTCCTGCGCGACGGCCAGACGATCGCCGTCGGGGGCTTCGGCCTCAGCGGCATCCCCGCGGACCTGATCGACGCCGTCCGCGATTCCGGCGTCAAGGAGCTGACCGTGGTCTCCAACAACATGGGCATTGACGGCAAGGGCCTCGGCGTCCTCATCGAAGCCGGCCAGGTCCGCAAGGTCATCGCCTCGTACGTGGGCGAGAACAAGCTCTTCGCCGAGCAGTACCTCTCCGGCCAGCTTGAGGTCGAGTTCGCCCCGCAGGGCACCCTCGCCGAACGCCTCCGCGCCGGCGGTGCCGGCATTCCCGCCTTCTACACGCGGACCGGCGTCGGAACCCTGGTTGCCGAGGGCAAACCGCTCGAAGAGTTCGACGGCGTCACGTACGTCCGCGAGCGCGGGATCGTCGCCGACGTCGCGCTGGTCCACGCCCATACCGCGGACACGGACGGCAACCTGATCTACCGCTACACGGCCCGGAACTTCAACCCGGTGGTGGCGACGGCGGGAATCGTGACCATCGCGGAGGCCGAAGTGATCGTGGAGCCCGGCGAATTGGATCCGAACCACGTCGTGACACCCGGCGTCTACGTCCAGCGGCTGGTCCAGGCGAGCGGCCGGGCCAAGGACATTGAGCAGCGTACCGTCCGGCCCCGCACTGAAGCCCTGGCCGTCTGAACACCACCAAGCGAAGGAGTACCACCATGGCATGGACCCGCGACGAGATGGCCGCCATTGCGGCCCAGGAACTCAACGACGGCGATTACGTCAACCTCGGCATCGGCATTCCCACCCTCGTAGCCAACAACCTGCCCGACGGCGTACGGGTCGTGCTGCAGAGCGAGAACGGCCTCCTCGGGATGGGGCCTTTCCCCTACGAAGGCGAGGAAGACGCTGACCTCATCAACGCCGGTAAGCAGACCGTCACAGTCCTGCCCGGCGGCAGCATCTTCGACTCCGCGACGTCGTTCGGCATGATCCGCGGCGGACACGTCAAGGTTGCCATCCTCGGCGCCATGCAGGTTTCGGGCAACGGCGACCTCGCCAACTGGACCATTCCGGGAAAGATGGTCAAGGGCATGGGCGGCGCCATGGACCTGGTGGCCGGGACACCGCGCGTCGTGGTCCTCACCGAGCACAACGCCAAGGACGGGAGCGCCAAGATCGTCCGGGAATGCACCCTGCCGTTGACCGGCCTCCGGGTAGTGGACCGCATTGTCAGTGACCTCGCAGTGTTCGATTTGTTCAAGAACGACAACGACCATGGGCGGCAGCTGACGCTGACCCGCCTCGCGCCCGGGGTCACCGTCGAAGAGATCCAAAGCAAGACGGGGGCCGCGTTCACGGTCTCCTTGGAAGAAGCCGCCCTCGAAGGAGCCACAGCATGAGCCTGCAAAACCAGTTCGGCAAAGACGTCCTCCTCACCGGTTGGGGACACAGCAAGTTCGGCAAACTCACGGACGAGACGCTCGAGTCCCTGATCGTTCAGGTGTCCGCGGAGGCCATCCGGAACTCGGGCCTTGAGCCGCGGGACATCGATGAGATCTACCTCGGCCAGTTCAACTCGGGCATGCAGCCCCTGGGCTTCACGTCTTCCTTGGCCCTGCAGTTGTCCGAGGACCTCGCCAACGTGCCGGCTACCCGGACGGAGAACGCCTGCGCCTCCGGTTCCGCCGCATTCCAACAGGGCGTGAAATCCGTGCTTGCCGGGACGGCCCGCAACGTCCTGGTGATCGGTGCCGAAAAGATGACGGACGCCGGGGCCGACGTGGTGGGAGCCGCACTCCTTGGCGCGTCCTACGAGATGGCAGGCAAGGCCTCCACCACCGGCTTCACGGGGCTCTTCGCCGAGGTGGCCAAGCACTACGAGAAGCGCTACGGAGCGGGCCTGGGCGGAGCGGATCTCGGCGATATCCTTGGTTCCATCGCCGCCAAGAACCACCACAACGGCATGGACAACCCCTACGCGCAGATGCACCGGGACTTCGGCGAGGAGTTCTGCCGGACGGTTTCCGAGAAGAATCCCATGGTGGCCGAACCGCTCCGCCGCACCGACTGCTCCCCCGTGTCCGACGGCGCCGCCGCCGTCGTGCTCTCCCTCGGCCCGGCGTCGGGCGCTGCTACTGAACCCGTGCGGCTGGCGGGCTTCGGGCACGCAAACGACTTCTTCCCGGCAGAACGCCGCGACCCTACGGAGTTCGCGGCCACGCGGGTGTCCTGGGAGCGCGCGCTGGGGATGGCCGGCGTCGGGATCGACGGGCTGGACTTCGCCGAAGTGCACGATTGCTTCACGATCGCCGAACTAATCATGTACGAGGCCATGGGGCTGACGCCGCGCGGCGAAGGTTCCCGCGCGATGCAGGAAGGCTGGGTCTACAAGGACGGCAAGCTGCCCATCAATGTGTCCGGCGGGCTCAAGGCCAAAGGCCACCCAGTGGGCGCCACCGGGGTATCGCAACACGTCATCGCAGCCATGCAGCTCACGGGAACCGCGGGCGCGATGCAACTGCCCAACGCCCGCCGCGGAGCCGTACAGAACATGGGCGGCGTAGGCATCGCGAACTACGTGAGCGTCCTAGAAGCAGTCTAGCCTCGGTATTTCACGGGGCGGCCACCCCAACTGACTCGCAGTTGTTGTCGTTTTCAGCCCGCATAACGACAACAACTGCGAGTCAGTTGGGCACCCGGAGGTGCAGGCGCGGCCCTACTTCGCCGCTAGCACCGCCGCACCAGCTGCCGCGCAGGCTTCGTCCAGGGCGCCGTCCGGTGCGCCGCCGACGCCGATCCCCGCCACGGACACGCCGTTCACCTTGAGCGGCACTCCGCCGGGCCGGAAGAGTGTGCCCGGGAGGTCGGCGATCGACGGTCCGTTGCCGTTGATTCGCTTGGCGAGTTCGCTGGTGGGCGCACCGAAGGCGGCTGCGGTGTAGGCCTTCTGCTTGGCGGCCTCGATGGTGTGTTCGGCCGCATTGTCGCCGCGGAGCAAGGCTTGGACTGTCCCGAAGCGGTCCACGAGCGCAACCGTGACGAAAGGAAGCTTGTCGGCCTGGCACTTCGCCAAAGCGGCGTTGACTGCCTGGCTGGATGCACCGACGGTGATGCGGTTCTGGGGGACCACGTTTTCCGCGGAGGGACTGACGTCAACGGCGGCCGTCGCGGTTTTGGCCGCGGCCGGCGTCACGGCGTTCGCGACGGCGGTTGCCCCTCCGGTCAGGAGCAAGGCTCCAACGGCAGCGGCGGCAAAGATCTTGTTGGACTTCTTCATGGTGGTCCTCCGGGAGGTCGGCAACGGGTACAGTTCCATGCTTCCTGTAGGGCTCCCTCACCACATCCGGCGCTCGTCGTGCCCGGCCTCATCCCTTCCGGTCCCGGTATCAGCCAAAAGGCGGAGAGACCAGCGACCTGAACGCGCCTAGCATGGGAAGAATGCCGGAATCTCCGAACAGGATGGCCTCCCGTCCCGCTGCCTTCCGCCCCACCCGGGGCCCGATCGATGCAGTGGTCCACCTCAGCTTCGCCGTGCTCATGGTGGCATCCGGCGTGCGCTACGTCCTGCGGCACAGCCCGGCCGACAATCTCTGGACTGTTGCCCTGGCTGCCGCGGTCTGCGTTCTCTATGCAGTGGTGGCGGTGCTGGCCAAGCGGCGCCAACCGTGGCTGTTGTGGATGGTGGCGCTCGTGCTCGCCTGGGCCGTGCTGGTCATTGCCGCACCGAGTTTCGCTTGGTGCTCCTTCGCTTTGTTTTTCCTGTCCCGCGCGGCCTTCAGCGGTTGGATCGCCTATCTGGCCGCGGGTTTGACGGCAAGTGCCACGGCCATCGGGCTGTTCCGCCTCAGCGGCGACACCGACGTAGCCATGCTGCTCGGGCCCATCGCCGCAGCGGTTCTGCTCACGTTGATCTACGACCGCATTGAGGACGACGCCGCGCTGCAACGCCAACTCCACGCCGACGTGTCCCAAGCGCAGGAACGCCTGGCCGCGAGCGAACGCGCGGCCGGGATCGCCGCGGAGCGCGAACGTGTCTCGAGGGAAATCCACGACACCGTCACTCAAGGCCTTGCCAGCAGCCTGCTCCTGCTCGAAGCCGCGCAGCGCTCGTGGCCTGAAGAGGGCGCGAAAGCGGAAGTGCAGAAGGCCGGGACCCTCCTGCGGCAGAACCTGGCCGACACCCGCAGCCTGGTCCACGAACTTTCCGCCCCTGGCCTGGAGAGCGGACCGCTGCCCCAGGCCCTCGAACAGGCCGCCCGCCAATACCTCGACTCCGTGATCGTCCACGTCACCGGGGATCCCCGCCCGGTACCGGCCGAAGTTCGCCACGCCCTGATGCGCGTGACGCAAAGCGCGGCGGCCAACATCAAGCTCCACGCCCACTCTCAACAGGCCAGTTTGACGCTTGGATTCCTGCCCGGGGCCGTCACCCTGGACGTGTTCGACGACGGCCGCGGCTTTGATCCCATTGCGGTACCTCCGCCGTCGGAAAAGGGCGGCTACGGTCTGCGTGCCATGCGCCAACGGGTGGAACAACTCGGCGGGGTATTTTCGGTGGAGAGCTCCCCCGGAGAGGGAACCGTCGTAGCCGCGCAACTACCGCTGCCGGTTACAGAACCGAATCAAGCACACCAGTCGCCCATCAAGAAAGACGCCCCATGAACCCCATTTCGGTCCTGCTCGTCGATGACCATTTGGTGGTCCGCAGCGGACTCAAGGCGTTGCTCGGCACCCAGCCGGACATCACCGTCGTCGCCGAAGCCGCATCGGGCGAGGAAGCCCTCGTCATTGCACAACAACACCTGGCCGACGTCGTCATGATGGACCTAGCCATGGGCGAGGGCATGGACGGAATCGAGGCGATCAAGCGATTGCTCCAAGCGAGCAAGCAGCAAGCGGTATTGGTGTTCACCACCTATGATTCCGATGCCGACATCGTGAGGGCCGTGGATGCAGGTGCCATGGGCTACGTGCTCAAGGACGCCGCGCCGGAGGAGATCTTCGCCGCGGTCCGGGGCGCGGCCCAAGGCAAGAGCGTCATGAGCGCGCCTGTGGCCAGCAAGCTGTTCCAGCAATTGCGCAACCCGGACGAGGTCCTCACCCCGCGGGAAGCCGAACTGCTCAGCCTCCTCATTCAAGGCCTCAGCAACCGCGAGCTCGGCAAACGCCTGTTCATCTCCGAGGCCACGGTCAAAACGCATTTGGCGCACATCTACGCCAAGCTCGGCGTCGAGACACGGGCCGCGGCGATTGCGGTGGCCATTCGCCGCGAGGGGATGCGTTAAGAAAAAATGCGGGTGCCGGTGTCGATTTGACCGGTCGCCATTCGTATAGGGGGTGACAGGGCCGCAGACAGCGGTCTGCAGGAGCGAGGGAGCATGTCATGCGCCAGATAAATGCCACGTTGTCCATCACCCTCGACGGAGTCATTCAGGGCCTGGGCCGTCCGGACGAGGACACCCCGCGGTGGCTTCACCCACGGTGGGTGGGGCGGCAGGTACAACGACGAGGTCATGGGCCGTGAGATGGGCAAGGGCATGGCGAAAACCGCGGACATGCTGTTCGGACACCGGACCTGGACCGATTTCATCACCGCCTGGGGCACCCGCGCCGACGACAACCCGTTCACCGTGTACATGAACGCGGCATCGAAGTACGTTGTGTCAAGGACGCTGGAGAACGCCGACGCCTGGCAGAACTCCATTCTGCTCTCCGGCGAGGCCGCCGAGACGGTGGCCAAACTCAAGGCCGAGCCGGGGAACGATCTGACGATCATCGGCAGTGCGTCGCTTGTCCGCTCCCTGCACGCCGAAGGCCTCATCGACAACTTCACGCTGCTGATCCACCCGCTCACCCTGGGTACCGGGACGCGGCTGTTCGAAGGTCCAGCCCCGCTGACCGAGTTCGAGCTCACCGGCTCCGTCACCACCACCAAGGGCGTCATCATCGCCCACTACACCCGCCGATAACGAAAGGGGTGGCCTCACGCGTGCCGGCCCATTCCCCAGCTACCGCGCCGGGTCTAAACTGACCCTATGTCCGACACCGCAGGTCGCAAGTTGTTTCAGCATTCAGGAACGGCGCTGATCTTCCGGGGAGCTTTGGCCCTTCTCTTGGCCTTCCTGGTCGCTTCCCTGCCGGTCGCCACGGTGTTTGCCCTCGTCTACGTGTTTGGCGTGTACGCCATGACCGACGGGCTCACCAATATGGCCCACTACTTCTACGATCCTGCACGGCACTCCCGCTGGAGCCTGATCGGCGGCTTCATCTCGGTCGCGACCGGCATCGTTGCCGTTTCGTGGCCGGGAATTACCGCCGCGGCACTAGGCGTCCTCATAGGAGCATGGGCCTTGGTCCTCGGGGTTTCGCAGATCATCCTTGCCATGGACACCAGGACGACGGTCAGGGCTTGGTGGATTTGGATGTTGACGGCGTTGGTCACAACTTTGTTTGGGCTCTTTGTGCTGGTCAATCCGGGCGCGGGATTCCTGGGCGTAGTGGCACTCCTCGCGACATACTCCGCGGTCAGCGGCGTTTTGTTGATCGCCTCCGGCATCAAGCTCCGCAGGCGCGCCTCCTCTTCGGTGATGCTCGCCCATTAGGCTTGCGGCAGCAATCTGCTGCGAGGGGATGCGCAAGGTCCCAAGTTCGGTAAGTTAGTGGCTGTGAAGATAGCTACCTGGAATGTAAATTCGCTCCGCGCACGTGCCGACCGCGTCGAGGCCTGGCTGCAGCGCAGTGACTGCGACGTCCTCGCCATGCAGGAAACCAAGTGCAAGGACGACAACTTCCCGTGGGAGCTCTTCGAGCGCATGGGCTACGAGGTTGCCCACTTCGGCCTGAGCCAATGGAACGGCGTTGCGATCGCCTCGCGCGTAGGGCTCGACGACGTCGAACGCACCTTTGTTGACCAGCCCGCCTTCGGAAAGGCCGGCAAGGACCCTGTCCAGGAAGCCCGCGCCATTGCGGCAACGTGTGGCGGGGTACGGGTGTGGAGCCTGTACGTTCCCAACGGCCGATCCCTGGACGACGAACACATGCCGTACAAGCTCAAGTGGCTGGACACCCTGAAGGGCCACGCCGCCGGCTGGATCACGCAGAACCCCGAGACCCAGGTGGCGCTCATGGGCGACTGGAACATCGCGCCGCTTGACGAGGATGTCTGGGACATCGATTACTTCAGGGCGAACGCACTCACCCACGTCAGCGAACCCGAGCGCGAGGCCTTCCGGGCGTTCGAAACGGCCGGTTTCACCGACGTCGCCCGCGCCTACACACCAGGTCCCGGCGTCTACACCTACTGGGACTACACACAGCTGCGGTTCCCCAAGAAGGAGGGCATGCGCATCGACTTCGTCATGGCCTCCCCCGCGCTGGCCGCCCGCGTCACCGGGGCGTCGATCGACCGCGAGGAACGCAAGGGCAAGGGCGCCTCGGACCACGCTCCCGTGATCGTGGAGCTTACGGACTGAGTAGCAACAATGACGGAGGAGGCGGGCCCGCGATGAGCGGAAAGCTATACGGGAGCCAGGCAGGACTGCCCTTCTCTTCGGCGTTGCGCGTCTACGAACCGCTCGAAGCGTTCCCCGAGGACCAGCGGCAGCAGCTCGTGGCGAGCGGTACCCGCAGCGGCTCGCGGGCCGCCGTCGAAAATGCCGAGCTGCTCGCTTCCCTCGGACGGGTCACCCGCAAGGGCGGGGACCCTTTCCCGACCGGGAGCACGGATCTGGTGCGCATCACTCGGGTTCCTTCCGGAGACCGGAACGATCCCGACGCCGGGCGGCTGCTTTACTGCCCCAGCCAGCTGGTCATCCGGGCAGGATTGGCGGCCAATGCCCTCATGGAAGGTATCCACGGACCGCTCGCGGACCTGCTCATCCCCGTGGACCAGCGCGACCGGCACCAGGCTCGCATCGACCGCATCAACGCCAGTCATGACGCGAAGCGGGTGCACACGCGGGCCTCCACGTGGGGGATCCCCTTCAGCTGGTTCTCGCTGTTCCAGGAATCGGACCGCAAGGATGTCGTGGAATCCGGCGGCCGCATCCTGACGGTCAGGGTCTGGGCCTCACTGACCGATGCCTTGGACCGGGCACGCTTCGCAGTAGCCAACCTCGCCCTTGCAGCCCCGGACCTGGACATGCTGGACGACCTCACCCAGCTCACCGAATGGCTCGAGTTGTTCCATGTGCAGTCAATGGTCGAGCTGGACTACGGTGCAGTGGCGGACAAGGTGTACCCGGACGAGTCGCCCATGGACGTCAGGCTCGGCATCGAATGCCTGGCCGAGGGGGACATGACGGGAGCGGCCGCGGCGTATCGGAGGCTGGCTTCCCGCTGGATCCCCATCAGGCAGTTGGCCCGGGCTTCCTAGCTTTTGGGGTTCCTAGCTTTCGGGCCGCGGCGGGGCGGTGGTTTCCCGCACGATCAGCCGGTGGGCTGCTTTCATTGACCGCACGGAACCTGTGGCCCCGGCCAATTCGTCCAACAGCATGCGCGTGCCCAATTGGCCTTGTTCCACGGGGTCCTGGGCTACGGTTGTCAGCCCCATGGCCTCGGCGAATTCATGGTTGTCGATGCCGATGATGGACAATTCTTCCGGTACGCGGACGCCACGACGGCGTGCCTGCAACATGGCCCCCATGGCCATTTCATCTGAGGCACAGAAGATCGCTGTCGGCTTGGGTCCAGGT
This sequence comes from Arthrobacter sp. 01T428, assembly GCF_056398685.1. Classification (NCBI taxonomy): domain Bacteria; kingdom Bacillati; phylum Actinomycetota; class Actinomycetes; order Micrococcales; family Micrococcaceae; genus Arthrobacter; species Arthrobacter sp. 01T428. Next base: position 68,282 of record NZ_JBFTPW010000012.1, read on the forward strand.
TTGCTCCAGAGCTCGTCGAAGGCTTCCTGGCCACTGCCCACAGTGAAGTTTCCGAAGATGTCCCATTCCGGCGGCATCGAGAAGCCCGCGCTCGTCATGGCATCCGTGAAGCCGTCAACGCGCAGCCGCGGCACGGTGAAGTTCAGGTCGGAATCGTCCTGGCCGTGGAGCAGCGCGATCTCCCGATGCCCGAGGTTCAACAGATGCATGGTGGCTTCCACCGAGGCGGCGTAATCGTCGATCCCGATGCTGGGGCAATCCTCCACTGGACCGCCGACAATGACCAAGGGGATTTCGATCCTTTGGAGATCGGCAATTTCCTCAGGCGTCAGGGACATACAAAGGACCAGGAGCGCATCGATCTGCTTGTAGACCATCGTCTTGCTGAAGAGCCGTTCCCGCGCTCCGCGCTGGCCGCCCAAGTTGAACAGGGACAGGTTGTAACCGCGGGCGTGGAGCTCACGGTCCACGCCCTCGATGGCCTTGAAGAAGAACCAACGGTCCACGTAGGGGGCCAGGACACCGATCGTCCTGGTACGTCCCGTGGCCAGTCCCGAAGCAGACGACGACGCCACATACCCAAGTTCTCCCGCGACCCTGAGGATCTTCTCCCGGGTAGCAGGAGATACCCGGGGAAGGCCGCGCACTGCGCGGGAAACGGTGGCGGTGGAAACGCCAGCGGCCTGTGCGACATCCTCAATGCTGGCTCCTGCGTGGCCGCCACGCTGGGACCGTTCACTCGTTTTCGCCACTCAAGCCCCCTCAAGGAATCCGTGCGGAAGCCGGGGGTTCCTTCCCAGACGGCAGATAACCAGCGTATTCCGCCTGGCTGTCCTCCGCCGATTCCGCGCTACTTATTTCGGCTCGCTGCTCACGTGATGCGCCTGGATGTCCGTGCCGGGAGCCGCCGGCGAAGCCGAAGCATCCCCCACAAGGCCAGCAGCACTGCCAGGAGGCCCAGGGCCCAGCCCAGTGCGGGCTGGGCCGTGAGTTCGGCGGCCACAGTGATGACCAGCAGGACCAAGGCCCAGAAGCCGAGAAAACCTATCACGAGGTCGAAATCTTCCGCCGATTTCACCCGCGAGTGCTGCTCCTTGGCCGGGCCGCCGATGGACGGCCCGGCCGAATCGGGAGTTTGCGTCATTTGACGGCGCCGGCTGTCAGGCCCGCCACGATCTTGCGCTGGAAGACCAGCACAAGGATCACCAGTGGAATCGTCACAACCGTTCCGGCTGCCATGACGGCGGTGTACGGCTCCTGGTGGGCCTGGGCACCGGCGAAGTAGGCGATTGCGACCGTGACGGTCTTCGTCTGGTCATTGGACAGCTGGCTCGCGATGAGGAACTCGTTCCACGAAGCGATGAACGCCAGGATGGCGGTGGTGAAAACAGCCGGCGCAGCGAGCGGCATGATCACCTTGCGGAATGCCTGGCCCTGCGTGCAGCCATCAATCCGGGCTGATTCCTCCAGCTCCCACGGCATTTCCCGGAAAAAGGACGTCAGGGTGTAAACCGTCAGGGGGAGAACAAACGAGATGTTCGGAATGATCAGCGCCTGATATGTGCCGTACCAGCCGATGTTCGTGAACAGCTGGAACAACGGAGTCACCAAGGCCACACCCGGGAACATCGAGGCCCCGAGGACAAAGCCGAGGACCAGGAACTTGAAGCGGAATTCAAGCCTGGACAAGGCATATGCCGCGAAAACCCCGAAAAGCAGGGCGACAACGGTGGTTACCCCTGCCACGAAGAGCGAGTTCAACAGGTTCCGGCCGAAGTGGTTGCCCAGGCTTTCGGAGAACACCGTGTTGAAGTTGTCCCAGGTGACGTGGGTGAAGAAAGGCGTCGAATCGAAGGTATATCCAACGTCGCGGAACGCGGTCACGATCATCCAGTAAAAGGGAATCAGGCACCAGATGAAGATGAGCCCTGCGCTGATGTACGTGCGCCCGCTCGCCCAGCGTTCCCGCCGCCGGGCAGCTGTCTTAGGCGCGGAGTCAATGCTCACGGCGGTCATTTGTCCTGCCCCTTGGTGGTCTTGGGTGTGGCTGAGGCGACTGCGTTGGCTCCCAGGAAACGAACGAAGATGAACGCAACGAGGAAGATGATCAAGAACGTGATAGTTGACAACGCCGCTGCTGAGTTGAATCCCTGACGGATCTGGTCAACAACCAAAATGGACAACGTTGTTGTGCCGTTCGAGCCCTGGGTCATGATGGCCGGGAGGTCGTACATGCGCAGTGCGTCAAGGACACGGAACAGGACAGCCACCATGAGTGCCGGCTTCACCAGCGGCAGGGTGATCTGGGTGAAGCGCTGCCAAGCCGAGGCGCCGTCCACCTTCGCGGCTTCGTACACTTCGGCCGGGATGATCTGCAGGCCAGCCAAGATCAGCAGGGCCATGAACGGCGTCGTCTTCCAAACGTCTGAAATGATGATCGCCCAGCGGGCCGGCCATTCGCTGCCTGTCCATAGGATTGCGGTACCAAAGAGCTTGTTGGCGATTCCGTCGAAAGCGAAGATGAAGAACCACAGTTTCGCGGTCACGGCCGTTGGAATGGCCCACGGAACTAGGACTGCAGCACGAAGGGCGCTGCGGCCGCGGAACGTCCGGGCCATGATGACGGCCATCCAGAACCCGAGGACAGTCTCCAGGACAACGGTGACCGCCGTGAAGAAGAACGTAGTTCCGACCGCGCTCCAGAATTGGGCGCCGAGGGTGCCAGGAGCACAGGCAGCAGAGCCACATTGCTGGGCCAACCAGTGGACAAAGTTATCGAAGCCCGCGGGTCCGCCCTGGACGAAGACCTTGGTGACCGGGTCAAGGCCCTGGTCCTTCTGGAACGCCATGATAATCGCGTTGACCACCGGGTACACGATGACAACGGCAAGCAATACCAGGGCGGGGGAAATCAACCAGAACGCCCAGCGGCCTTGAGACGTGGCCGCCCGGTCCTGTCCTACTTCTTTTTGAACTTTTTTGGTTTTGGGGCTTGGTGTCTCTGGCGCCCGCTTAGGTTGCGCAAGGGTGGACATTTCCCCTCCTTCCGGAAATTGATGGCGTGCCCCCCGGGCGGCCGTACGCGTAAAGCGCCGGCCGCCCGGGGTTCACTGGAGGTGTCGCTATTGGCTGGCCGAGTTGATGGCCGTGTCCATATCCGTCATTGCTTGATCGACGGACTTGTCACCCTTGATGGCAGCGTAGGCGTTGTCCTGGATGGCTTTGGTGACAGCCGGGTAGAACGGCGTGACCGGGCGCGGCACGGCATTCGAGATCGAGGTCTTCAGCACCGGAAGGTACGGCAGCTGCTGGACCAGGGTCGGGTCGTCGTACAAGGAAGCGAGCACCGGGGCCAGCGAGCCCTGCGTTGCGTAGAACTTTTCAGTCTCTTCACTTGTCATGAAGGTCAGGAAGTCCTTGGCCGTTGCCTTGTGCGCCGAGTAGACGCTGACGGCGAGGTTGTGTCCACCGAGGGAAGAGGCGCCGGGGCCGCTCTTACCCGGGAGCGGAGCCATGCCGAAGGTGTCCTTCACCTTGGACGAACCGTCCGTCTTGGCGAGGTTGTAGACGTAGGGCCAGTTGCGCAGGAAGAGGAGCTTGCCGTCTTCGAAGGACTGCCGGCCCTGTTCTTCCTGGTAGGTCACGCCTTGCGTGGGGATGTTTCCGCTCTTGTAGGCGGTGACCAGGTTGTTGAGGCCGGCCTTCGCCGCCGCCGAGGTCACGGTGGACTTGCCGTCGTCGCCAACGATCGTGCCGCCGGCCGAGTTGATGGCTTCAGCCGCGTTCACGGTGAGGCCTTCATACTTGGCGAACTGTCCTGCGTAGCAGTCGATGCCGTTCGACTTCGCGATGGAGCACATGCTCATCATCTCGTCCCAGGTCTTGGGCGGGGTGGGCACCAGGTCCTTGCGGTAGTAGAGGATGCCGCCGTCCGAGGTCTGGGGTGCCGCGAAGAGCGTGTTGTTGTAGGTCGCCGTCTTGACCGTGGCGGGCAGCATCTTTGAGGTATCGATGCTCATCTTGTCCGTGAGCGGCTGCAGCCAACCCTTCGCTGCAAACTCGGCGGTCCAGATGACGTCCACGTCAACGACGTCGTAATTGACGTTCTTTGCCTGGAAGTTCTGGACCAAATCGTCGTGTTGCTGGTCCGCCTGGTCGGACTGCTCCTTGAAAGTGACCTTCTGGTCCGGGTGCGCCGCATTCCACTTATCGACGAGCGGGCGGACAACGTTGCTGTTGTCTTTGCCCTGGACGTAGGTGATTGGACCGCGTCCGTCGAGGTTCGCTGCGGCATCGCCGCCGCTTGAGGCTGTGCCGCCGCCACCGCCGCCACCACAGGCGGACAGGGACATGGCTAGCACGCCGGCAACAGCGGCCGGCAAAAGGTACTTGCGTGTGTTCATGCTGGGAACTCCTCAGTGAGTGGACCAGGTATTTCCGCTGTGCGGTTGATGTGGTGAGCCTCACATTAGTAAGCTTCCGGGTAGTAATGCAAGCGTTTACACAAAAATATGTCATCGAGAGGAATCCAGTGCCGCACTCCCCGATCCCAACCCCCGGTTCCAACAATTCCGCGTGGTGGGCAAGCGCCGTCGTCTACCAGATTTATCCGCGCTCGTTCGCCGATGCCAACGGCGACGGAATGGGCGACCTTGCCGGGGTCACCGCGAAACTGCCCTATCTGCAAGAATTGGGCGTTGATGCCGTGTGGCTCTCCCCGTTCTACAAGTCACCGCAGGCTGATGCCGGATACGACGTAGCGGACTACCGGGCCGTGGACCCCCTCTTCGGCACGCTGGACGACTTCGACGCAATGCTGGAGAAAGCACACAGCCTGGGCATCAAGGTGATCGTCGACCTCGTGCCCAACCACACCTCGGACGAGCACGCCTGGTTCCGCGAAGCCCTCGCCGCAGCCCCCGGCTCCCCCGAGCGTGAGCGTTACATGTTCCACCCGGGCAAAGACTCCAAAGCGGGCTCCGGGGATGGGGCCCTGGCCCCGAACAATTGGAAATCCATCTTCGGCGGCCCCGCGTGGACGCGCCTGACGAACGACGACGGTACTCCCGGCGAGTGGTACCTACACCTTTTCGACACGAAGCAGCCCGACCTCAACTGGGAGAACCCAGAAGTCCACGAGGAGATGCGCTCGGTGCTGCGCTTCTGGCTGGACCGCGGAGTTGACGGCTTCCGGGTGGACGTTGCCCACGGCCTGGTCAAAGAAGCCGGCTTGCCGGACTGGGAAGGCTCTGCCGCCATGGTCGAAGGTGGCCTGTCCGCACCGGGCGCCCACAGCGAAGCCGTCGAACCGCACACCGCACACCCCCACATCGCTGCCGGAGCCGTGCCCGCTGCGGGGCCCGTCGCGACCGCCGTCGAGCACAAGGTCAAGCCGCCGCTGGACCCGCCGTCGCCCTTCTTCGACCAGGACGGGGTCCACGAGATCTACCGCGAATGGCACAGAGTCCTCGCCGAGTACGACGGGGACCGCATGCTGGTTGCCGAGGCCTGGGTAGAGCCCGCGGAGCGATTGGCCCGGTACGTCCGCAAGGATGAAATGCAGCAGGCCTTCAACTTCGATTTTCTCCTGGCGGGCTGGGACGCGGAGCGCATGGCAGTGGCAATCGAGTCTTCCCTGGACGCGGCGGGATCCGTCGAAGCGCCCTCCACCTGGGTCCTGAGCAACCACGACACCGTCCGGCACCCCAGCCGCTTCGGGCTGGGAGATCCCACCACGTTCCCCAAGGGAATCGCGGCGGAAGACGAACAACCCGACGCCGTCCTGGGCCTGGCCCGGGCACGGGCGGCCTCCATGGTGTCTTTCGCCCTGCCGGGCTCGGCCTATTTGTACCAGGGTGAGGAACTCGGCCTCCCGGAGCACACGTCCCTGCCGGCCGATGCTCGCCAAGATCCGTCATTCTTCCGTACCAAGGGCGTAGAGCGCGGCCGCGATGGGTGCCGCGTACCGCTGCCCTGGAAGTCCGAGGCACCCGGCTTCGGGTTCTCGGAGAGTGTATCGTCCGGTACGGGCGGCGCCGCGGCTGCCGGCGGAGAGCCGGGAGCGCCCTGGCTACCCCAGCCCGAAGCGTTCGGCGAGCTGGCGGCGGACGTCCAGTCCGGCGTCGTGGGCTCCACCCTCGAGCTGTACCGCTCGGTCCTGGCTTTCCGCCGCTCGCACCGCCTGGGCTCAGGCACGTTCCAGTGGGCCGAGGAGCACGATCCCGCCAACGGAGTCCTGGCCTTCCACAACAGTGACGTGCTGGTTGTAGTCAACATGGGTACTGCCGCCCTCCCCGTGCCGGCCGGGCTCCGGGTGGAACTCTCCAGCGATGGCGACTCGGGCGGGGCCTCGATTGCCCCGAACAGCGGGGCATACCTCGTGGCGAAGTAGGGCCCCTTCCCTTCCCGACCTTCTTTGGCACGGAAACGGGGCCGACACGCAGCAAGTTGTGCGTGTCGGCCCCGTTCTCTAACCAAAGAAGGTCAGGAAGGCGTCGTCTTGGCGTGGAGCCTACTTGCCGCCCTTGAAGAAACCGGCGATCTTCGAGCCGAGGCCCTTGGCGTTCTCAGCCACGTCGCCCACGATTTCCTTGGCGTTCCCGGCAACATCCCCCGCGAGGTCCTTGGCCTTCTCAGCCACGTCACCCGACAGGAACTCCTTGACGTGCTCCGCGGCGTCACCGGCAAATTCCTTCGCGTTCCCGACCGCCTCACCGGCAAATTCCTTGACGTGCTCCGCGGCGTCACCTGCGACGTGCTTGGCCTGTTCAGCCGCGGCTTCGGCGCTTTGCTTGATGTTGTTGACTTCTTCGCTCATGGTTTTCTCCTTGTTCCTGGCCCAAGTGTTTTGGTCCATCGGCTTGACTACGGACCCAAGGTCCAGTGCCGGCCGGGCAAGCCCAACCAAAGGGAAGAGTTCCCCCTACCCTTCAAACTATGGCCCTGCAGATACCTCTGCAACGCAAAACGCCTGCGAGGTAACATAGCCATCCGATTAACAACGGTCGCGTGTCAGTTCAACGAACGCGCTCGGCCTTGCTGAACCTGGTCCGTGCGCCGGCCCCGATATGGATCAAGACGGGAGTCCGGCGTCCCACCACAATGTCCAGCGCCTCCACGAGCCGGGAGACATCCGCGGCGAGTGCGTGCGGGGAAACGCCTTGACGGGGCTGGACCCTGACCCGGAGCCCGGGACGACCGTTGACCTCGTAGGTTGCCACCGTCACGCCCGCAAGATCCGTACGTTCCGCAAGGGCCGCCTTGAGCGCCTGCTCGGCAAGGTTCCCGCCGATGTTGACGTCCCCGGCAGTCTGAGCGTCGTCGTACTCCGACACGATGAGGTTGGCGCGGCCCTTGCCTTGCTGCGACACCCAGGACACCATGAGCACGATCAGCACAACAAGCACCGCAGCTGCGGCCACCCAAAGCCAGCTTTCCTCACGCCCTGGAATGCGGGTCTGCTCAGAGAGGTACTTGGCGTGTTCCCAGAGCCCGGTGGACCAGCTTTGCCACCAACTTCCGACGGCGGGGACAGTGGCGAGCAGTATCAGGAGAATGCCGATGGCCAATAGTTTCAGGCCAAGGATGCCGATCAGGATGCGGTTGAGGACGTGCGGAGTACCGTTCATGCCCCGATCACCCCGGAAGCGGCGACATTGACCCGGACTGAAGGCATGGGCGAAGGGGCCATCCTTTGAAGTTCATCCTCGACGGCGGCAAGGATCCGTTCCTCGTGCAACGGCACGCCCGAGGTTGGCCGGACGTTGACCACAACCAGCCTCTGCGAAACCACCACCATGACCTGCTCCTGGGTGACGTTCGCTGCCGTCCGGGCGGCCCTGGCCAGCGCCGAAGCGATGACCTCGTCGTCCACCACCACTCCGGCCCGAGGATCCTCAAGCAAGTGACGGGACTTTCGGCCGGGCAGGACTGCGTTCAAGAAGAACATCAGGCCCACCATGGCCACGACCCCGCCCAGGGCACCAAGCAGCAAGGGGGAAATCCCTCCGGGAAGGGCCGTCAGCCGTTCGGCCGCTGTTTGCGGATCGATGAGCCACGGTGGTTGACCAATGGCACGCAGCGCGGATTCGAGGAGGGCATAGAGACAGGCCGCGATCACGAGCGCCGCGGCCAGCGCCGCCATTCCAGCGCGGGACGAGCGGGTCTCACGCTTGAGGATGCGCTGGAGTCCGACGTCGATCCGGTCGCCGTTGCCTGGGGTCCCGGGCGTGTAGACACCGGGGGTGTCGCCTTCGGCCGTCTGAGTCGGCGCAGTGTCCGGGTGGCTGCGCCGGACGTGCGGGGTCTGGGCGTGGCTCATCGGACGCGGACTCCTTCGCTGACGCGTGCGCCGCTGATCCGGATATCCACGCGGCTCAAGGTGGAACCGCTGAGCTGGGTGACACGCTCAAGAATGGCCGTCTTGGCAGCTACGGCACGGTCCCAGACCGTTCCACCGTATCCTGCTACCCGCAGGGGGTCCCTGAGGACGTCCGTCAGCGAGGGCACACTGATCGGGGCGACAATCGAGAGTGCCAGCAGGCCGTCGTCGTCCGACCATTCGGCGCGAACATCCTGCGACGAGACTCCAAGCGCTTCCGCGGCGGCTGCCTGGGCCAAGGTGGTGAGCGCCTGGGTGCTGATTCGGTTGTGGCCAGCCAGATTCACGGCGGGCTGCACAGCCTCAGCCGTGGAACTCATGACGACGAGCGGCGGCCGGTGAGGGCATCCAGCACGCTGCGCAGGTCAAGCTTTCCGTCCGCGGCGCGGCCCAGAAGCGCACCGATGCCCATGAAGAGAAGCGCGATGATGAAACCCCACAGCCCGAATTGGAAGGCCATGAACGCCACGAAGGCGCCGATCCCGATTCCGACAACGGTCAAGTTCACTGGAGTGGCTCCCTTTCCGATAATGCGCCTCTTGTTCCGGCTTTGATGGGCGGAGCAACGTAGACGTCGTTGATCTCAACGTTGACCTCAATGACCTCCAGGCCCACCAACGATTCGACGGCACGATAGACGGCCGCGCGGACCTGGTTGGCGACATCATGCAAAGGGTATCCGTAGACGGCCACAAGATTGAGGTCCACGGCCACTTGGGTTTCTCCGACCTCGGCGCGGACGCCTGCGGCATGGTCCTGGCTACCAACGGCATCGCGGATGGCTCCGAGGGCGCGGGAAGGAGCCGAGCCGAGGGAATAGACGCCCGGAACAGCCCTGGCGGCAATGCCGGCAACCTTGGCGACAGCGGAATCCGAGATCACTGTGCGGCCACTTCCTGCCACCGTTTGCCGGTCCTCGGATACCGGAGCCCCAACGGCTTCCGGTTCAGGCGCGGTGTAGCTTTCCTGCTGGTCCATTTAGCCCTCCCCTTCTCTTGAGTACCACCCTAGCGCTTGGCCAAGACAAGGCGGAGACAAGCCGGCCGTCGCCATGAGATTCTGCTGGATCATTGCCGTAAATGGCGCACGCGCGCTGAAATGTCCGCCCTTTAGGCAGAAATCGAATAAACCCAGGCATTTCCATCGCAGCTTAAATGAAGAAAAGCGCCAGTTCCGAAGAACTGACGCTTCCCAGTGGTGGCTCCGACCGGCGTCGATCCGGTGACCTTTCGATTTTCAGTCGAACGCTCTACCAACTGAGCTACAGAGCCTTAGGTGACAATGTCACCATGATTGCCGGAACTTCTTCCGGCAATCAGAGCGACCCTGACGGGACTTGAACCCGCGACCTCCGCCGTGACAGGGCGGCGCGCTAACCAACTGCGCTACAGGGCCTTGCTTGCAGTATCTCTACTACGATTGCGGCATCTCTACCGCTTTTTTCAAGGCTTCCAGCCTACCAGACTTTTCAGCCCGGCTTGACCAGTTCCTTGCGTACCCCCAACGGGATTCGAACCCGTGCCGCCGCCGTGAAAGGGCGGTGTCCTAGGCCGCTAGACGATGGGGGCCTGGAACAATCCGAATTCGCGACGGTCAACAACGCTATGCGTTTACCGCTTCTCGCTCGTCCGAACTGGACTCTAAAACTTTAGAGCATACTCAGGGATATTCCCAAATCGCGCAGCGCGGAACGCAAACGGGGTCTCAAACCAGGACGCAATCCGGACGCAGCGCCAGTCTCAAGCCACCGCTCAAAACCGCCGTGCCAGGGTTGGCGGTTTCTTGTTGAAAGACGTCCGAATTCCGCCAGTCCGTCCAGCTGCTCCCGGGCTAGATTGGCACCATGGCCACAAGCACACCAATCTCTTCGGCGACCACACCCTCCCGGACCATCAGTAAGCTCGGCATTGCCGCCGTCATCGTCACCGTTGTCCTCTGGGCGTCCGCCTTCGTGGGCATCCGGGCCGTGGGACCCAGCTTCTCCCCCGGTTCCTTGACCCTCGGACGGCTGGTGGTTGCCGCCGTCGCGCTCGGCACTGTCGCCCTGCCCAGGCTCAAGCGCTGGCCCAAAGGACGCGAATGGCTGCCCATCCTCGCCTACGGCGTCATGTGGTTCGCAGGTTACAACCTCGCCCTGAACGCCGCCGAGCACATGCTCGATGCCGGAACCAGCGCCATGCTCATCAACGTCTCGCCGATCCTGATCGCCGTCCTGGCCGGCGTGATCCTGAAAGAAGGCTTTCCGCGCTGGCTGATCATCGGCAGCCTCGTGGCGTTCGGCGGCGTTGCGCTGATCGCGCTCGGTTCGGGACAGCGCTCGACGGCGGATGTCGCCGGAGTGCTGTTGTGTCTCCTTGCCGCTGTGCTCGCCGCGGTGAGCGTGATTGTCCAGAAGCCGGTGCTGCGCACGTTCTCCGCTGCACAGGCCACCTGGTTTGGCATCATGGTGGGCGCCGTGTGCTGCCTGCCGTGGGCCGGCCAACTAGTGGCCGAAGTGCAGGCCGCACCCCTTCCGGCCACCCTCGGCTTGGTGTACCTCGGAATTTTCCCCACCGCCATCGCTTTCACCACATGGGCCTACGCACTGTCCCTCATCGAGGCCGGGAAACTCGCCGCCACGACGTACCTGGTTCCGGGCACCACGATCCTGATTTCCTGGGCGGTCCTCAAGGAAATCCCCACCATCTGGGGCCTTGTGGGCGGCGTCATCTGCCTTGTGGGCGTCGGGTTGACGCGGCGCCGTTCCCGCGGGATCACCCCCCGCTAAGAAGCCGGGCGGCCCGGCGCCAAGGTGCGCCGCACCGCCGTCGCACCTCCGCCGCGGCTACCTTGCCATCCCGGCGAGAAGCTCGCGGTGCGTGGGCGGATTGGCTCCCGGACGCCCCACGGTAATGGACGCGGCCATGGAGGCGGTCTGTCCGATGCGTTCGAGAACCGTGGGCGCGAGCCCTTGGCTACCGCGCAGCAGCAGCCCGAGGATCAGCGCAGACATGTAGGAATCGCCGGCGCCAATGGTGTCCGCCACCACCGAGGTCACCGCCGGAACCGTCAACTGGGTGTGCGGCGTCGCCATCAAGGAACCCTGGGCACCTCGGGTGACGACGGCCAGGCCCGCACCGAGGCCCAGGATGTGTGTTGCAGTCTCTTCCAAGGACTTGCCGGGGTAGAGCCAGAACGCGTCGTCGTCGCTGAGCTTCACCACGCTGGTCAGCGGTACGAGCTCCTCGAAAATGCGGAGGGCCTCGCTGTGGCTGCCCAGGAGGTCGGTGCGGATGTTGGGGTCGTAGGTGACGATGCACCCGCCCTGGGCCTGCTCCAGGAGCGTCCTGACGTTAGCCGCGCCGGGCTCGAGGAACGTGGCGATCGAGCCCGTGTGGAGCACCTTTGGCGCGTAAGGGAGTGCGGCGGGGCCCAGGTTCCACTCGATGTCGAAGGTGTACTTGGCCGAACCGTCCGCGGCGATCTCCGCAGTCGCCGTCGCGGTCTTCGCGAGCGATTGCGAGCCCGGAAGGACAACCACACCGGCGCTTGCCAGGTGGGCCGCGATGGACTCGCCCCGGGAGTCGCGCCCGACGGCGGTCAGCAGCCCTGCTTTCACATCGAGCCGCCCGAGGCCGTAGGCGACATTCGCAGGCGAGCCGCCCGGGTATTCGGTCTGGCCTCCAGGCGAGTTGACGATGTCGATGAGCGCTTCGCCGACCACGACGACGTCGAGCGGCTCGGACGCAAGGTGCGAGTGGTTCATGCGTTTCCTGTTCCTTGGTTGGGGAGTTTCACTGGCTGCTAGCAAATTTCAGGGGCTAATGGTGGTTTTCGGGGGCGCCGCCACGGAATGGCGTTCGACCAGGGGACATTCAAAGTATTCGGTACTGCCATCACGTTCCGCGCCGGCCAGCAGCAGTTCGATGGCGCGCCGGCCCATCTCAAGGAAAGGCAGTTCCAGCGTGGTCAGTCCGGGCCGCAAGTGCGGGGCAAGCGTTTCCTGGTTGTCGAAACCCACCAGCGACACATCGCGCGGGATCGATAATCCGAGTTGGGCCAGCGCCTGGTAGCTGCCCCAGGCGGTGCGGTCGTTGGCGCAGAAGATGGCAGTGGGTGGCTGAGGACCGGTCATGAGCGCCAGGGCATTGTCGAATCCGCCGGATTCATGCCCGTCGCCGATCTTGTGGAGCAGTGGGTCGGCGTCGAGGCCGGCCTCCTTGAGTGCCCGGAGATAGCCCGCATGGCGTCCGACGGCGGCAGGCAGCTCGCCGTCCACCGCGCCGATGTTGATCATCGCGATACGCCGGTGACCCGCGTCCACCAGGCGTTTGGTGGCGGTGTAGCCGCCCAGCTCCTCTTGCGGGGCGATGCTCGGGAACCGCCCGGACCGGTCGCGCGAATTGAGCACGACGGCGGGCACCTCGGCCAGGACGTCCGGCACGTCAAGGACCCGGTGGTACATGGCGGCGTAGACCACTCCGGCCACCTTGTAGGACAGCATGGTCTCCAGCGAAGCGGCCTCGAGGGCCTTGTCGCCGCCGGTGTTGACGGTCAGGAGGAGCAGTCCGGCCTCCCAAGCCCGGGCTTGGGCGCCCTCGATGATCTTGCCCGCGAATGGCGCCGTGGCCACGAAGTCGCCGACGAAGCCGATCATCCCGGCAACGCCGTCGCGGAGCACTTTGGCGTGGGCGTTGGTCCGATACCCCAGTTCGTTGGCGGCGGCATGGACCCGGCGTCGGGTTTCATCAGAGAACCTGGTTCCTGCGGCGTCATTGAGCACCAAGGAAACCGTGGCCTGGGAAACACCGGCAGCGGCAGCGACGTCGTTCATCGTCGTGCCTGAGCGGTTGCCGGGGCGGGTCATGGGCTGGCCTGTCTACTGGGAACTCCGGGGTGCTTGTCACAGGATCCGCACGACTGGCTGGGCTTAACCTGGGCTGGGTTATACGAATTACCAGCCCGGAAAACTGTAGCTGTCATCACATCCGGCGTCAACGACCGCGCCGCGGACTAGAGTCGGATCATGCCCGCGAATTTACCTCCCGGCCTGCCGATTGTTCCCGACGGCGATGCCCCTGGCGGCCAGCGCATTTCCTCTCCGCTCCCCGGCCCCGGATCCGGGGGTCCCGGGATTGGCGCTGACGCCGCGGCGGCCAGTACCGTTCCGTTCAGTATGTCGCCGGAAGACTTCGAGGCAGCCGTCAGCGATGCATTGCTCCTCATCCCGGACAAAGCTGCCCGGGCCATGGACAACGTGGCCGTCTTCATCGAGGACGACTACATCCCGCAGCCTGGAGACGAACCGGACACCGTACTCCTGGGCCTGTATGAGGGCGTGCCGTTGACGGAACGGGATTCTTGGTGGGATGCCGGTTCCCTCCCGGACCGGATCACCATTTTCCGTCAGCCGATCCTGGATATCTGCGGATCCCGCCAGGAAGTAATCGACGAAGTGGCCATCACGGTGATCCATGAGATCGCCCACCACTTCGGCATCGGCGACGACCGTTTGCACGAACTCGGCTGGGGATAGGCTAGAAAGCCACCGTCCCCGCGGCGCCATCCACCGTGATCGTCTGTCCTGTGCTGATCCGGGACGTGGCATCCGGGACGCCCACGATTGCCGGAATCCCGTACTCACGAGCCACGACGGCGCCATGCGAGTTGGGACCGCCCATCTCCATCACGAGTCCCCCGGCGGTCAGGAAGAGGGGCGTCCAGCCGGGATCCGTCGAGGGCGCCACCAGGATTTCTCCGGGTTCAAGATGCGCGCCCACCGGGTCCATGATCACCCTTGCCACCGCCGTCACAGTTCCCGCCGAAGCCGGGGTTCCCAACAGCATGCCGTCCGACGCCGGTGCCCCCGTCGCGCCGCTCAGGAGACCGGCTGGCAGCGCTTCCGGCTCGGTGCCGTCGGAGAGCAGCACGCGTGGCACGTGGCGGCGCTTGAGTTCAAGCTCATAGGCTTCGCGGCGCTGCGCCACGAGCTCGTGGAGATCCTTGCCGTCCAAGCCGCGGCGGGCGTCGTTGAAATCCAGGAAGAAGACGTCGCTGGCATCGTCGATGATTCCCGCTTCCGCCAAGGCCTCCCCTGCTTCCGCAACCTGTGCTCGGACCGCGGCGAAGCCCCGCACGAGGTGGTACTTGGGAAGTTCACGGAGCCCGGCAAACATGCGTGTCCGTTCGAGTGCCATTTTCACGATCCTGGCGTGGAGCGGACTCTTGGACCGCGCACGGGCCACCAGCACGGCGGCTTGTTCCTCGGCGTCGCGGGCTGCTTTTTCGAACTGTTTGTCCGGCGCCAGGCGGGGATCATCGAGGCGAAGGTAATTGACCAGGACTCCGATGATGTGGGTGGGGTCGTCGGACCAGCGGGGCATGCCCAGGTCGATTTCCGCGATGGCCCGGTGCCCGTAGTCGCGCAGGAACGAGGCCAATCCCGATTGCGCGACGACCGGCAGCTTGCCATCGCGGTAGCTCTCCGCGAGCGCAGCGGGATCGCCACCGGTAAACGCCACCGCGGAAGCGGGATCGTCACGGATACTGGCCGAGAGCCGCCACAGCGCAAGGTCCATTTCGGTGGTGACGTTGTTGGGCAGGCCGCGGATGATGGTTTGGAGCTCACCCCAGGAAGCCTGTTCTCCAAGCAGCTTCCGTACCAGCCCCATCATCGCGAAGCCGAGCGCTACCGGGGGCAGGATATTGGGCAGTATGGGGAACAATTCCGTGCGCAGTATCCGCTCGGCGTGGTCCAGTTTTTCACGAGGGGTGGCATTGGTGGGGACTTCATGCGTGGCCTTCAGGTTCCCGTCCAGCTGTTCCACCTTGCCAAGGGCAACGTCCGGCCGAAAGAGAGCACGCAACAGCGTCTCCGGAAGGTGGAAGCGGAGCACGATCGGGCCAACGTGCCTGAGCAGTTTGAAAGGCGTCTTGCTGGTGACGGCGAAACGCGGGTCCTCGAACAGGGCACGCATGATGGACGCCGAACGTGCTTCCATGACGTCGAAAATCCTGGGCACGATGGCG
The DNA here is from genome assembly GCF_056398685.1 of Arthrobacter sp. 01T428. Classification (NCBI taxonomy): domain Bacteria; kingdom Bacillati; phylum Actinomycetota; class Actinomycetes; order Micrococcales; family Micrococcaceae; genus Arthrobacter; species Arthrobacter sp. 01T428. The sequence goes on from NZ_JBFTPW010000012.1 coordinate 83,670, forward strand.
CGCCCGGCCCTGCTCCTGAGCACCGAAGTGAGGTCAAAATAGATCCGCTGCCCCGCCTCGTAGTAGGGCGAAGGCCCGTCCCGCGGTTCGGGAACCCGGAATCCCGCCGCGCCGGCCACCGAGGACCCCATGAGCCTGATGCCCGCGAGTCCCATGGGAGTGAGGGGGCGGGTGAGGCCTTGGGCGAGGCTGAAGCAAAGGTACGCGTGGGGACCGGGGACTGCTGGTTGCCGGGTCATTTGCGGGTAGAGCGTGGTGATGGGGCGCGCTTGGGTGAGCCACAGTTTGCCGTCGCCGTCGATGGCCCATTCAGTGTCCTGCGGTGCTCCGTAGTGCTCCTCGACGCGCTGGCCGAGGACCGCGAGCGCCCTGATCTGGGAGTCGGCAAGGCAGGCACCCCGCGCGGTTCCGCCTTCGGCCCGAGGCTCGGCGTCGAGCCTTTCGGTCCCGCCGCCGGGAACGGAGCGAATCACCAGCTTCCGGTCCCCGATCCGTCGTTCCGTGATCCTGCCGGTGAGCGAATCCACCACAAAGTGGTCCGGATTCACGGCGCCGGAGACCACGGCCTCACCGAGCCCGGGATTGGCGTCGATGACCGCCTCGCGGCGGCGCCCGGTCACCGGATTGGCGGTGAACAACACCCCTGCGGCCTCAGCGTCCACCATCCGTTGGACGACGACGGCGAGCGTCACCGTGGCGTGGTCGATCCCGTTGCTTGCCCGGTAGCTGACCGCCCGGTCCGTCCACAGGGAAGCCCAGCACTTCCGGACGGCCTGCAGGACGGCATCTGCCCCGACGACATTCAGGTAGGTGTCCTGCTGTCCCGCGAAACTGGCAAAGGGCAGGTCCTCGGCGGTGGCAGAGGACCTGACGGCCACAGGGACATCCGGGCCAAGCGCGGAGTAGGCCGAGCGAACGGCGCCCTCGACGTCGGCCGGGATCCCGGCGTCGAGCACTGTTTCCCTGGCGCGGGCCGCGAGGGAAGCGAGCCCCTCAAGGTCGCCGGGTTCCACGGCCTCAAGGCCACGGAGAATGTCCCGGACGGCTGGCTCGGGGCTTCCATCCGGCTGCAATGCGCGCCGGTAGGCCTCGGTGGTCAGGCAAAACCCGGGCGGGACCGGAAGTCCCGCCCAGATCAGCTCGCCGAGATTGGCCGCCTTGCCGCCGACCTCTGGAAGCATGGTTGCCCGGATCCGGCGCAGCTCGACGATCAAGCGCGATGCCTCCCTGGGCTCTGCGTGCTCCATCATTACCGTCTGCCTGCGTCCACCGGTCCTTGGGCTTGCCTGTTATGCGGCGCCGAGCATGGGACCGAAGTTGGCGCGGTCCGCCAGCCTGGGGTCCTCGCGGTCTGGAACAACCAGCACGGGTCCTTTGGCATGGTGCAGGACTCCATCCGACGTCGATCCGAGGAGCATTCCTGCGAAGCCTCCCCGCCCGCGCGTGCCCAGCACCACGAGTTCGACGCTGCGGCTCACTTCCACGAGGACTTCCACTGGCGAACCATCGAGCAGTTGGGTTTCCGCCGGAAGCTTGGGGAAGTGGCTCTTGAGCCACGCCAAGCCTGCGTCCAACTGGATCCTGATGTCCTTGAAGAGTGCCTCCCGGTCCAGGGGTGCCGGAACCCACGCCAAGGAGCCGCTGTATTCGGGTACGGCGCAGATGACGCGCAGCTTGGCGCCCATGCGTTGAGCCTGCTCCGCGGCCTCCAGGACGGCAACGCGCGCCTGTTCCGAGCCGTCCACGCCGACTGCGACCACATTCTCGACAACGCGGGAGCCGGACTTCGCGCGCTCGGCCTTGATGTGCTTGTCCTCCGTGGTTTCACCCAGCCGGTCCGCGCAGAAGAGTGGGACCGTCACGGTGGGGCATTTGGAGTGCGCCGGCAGGGCACTGCTCACGGAGCCCAGGAGCCTGCCGACAAAGCCGCCGCGTCCCCGGGTGCCGAAGACCAGGAGTTCGGCCGTTTCGGACAGATCGAGCAGCACGCCGGCGGCATCTCCGTTCTCCACCGAGCCATCGACGTCGATGGCGTAGCCGGAGACCTTCTCCAGGGCTTGCTTGACGATCGCCTCGGCGCCGTCCCGGATCACGGAGTCATCCACTGTCGCGTAGCCGCCGTCGAGCCCTGAAGCCGCGAAGATCGGCACGGAGTAGGCCGTGACCACATGCAAGGGCAGCTGCCTGCGTTCAGCCTCGCGGGCGGCCCAAACGAGGGCGCATTGGCCGTGTTCGCTGCCGTCAACGCCCACTACAATTCCGCCGGGGGCAATGGAGGGTTCCTCTCCGTTGCCTTCGGTCTCTGGTTGATGGCTCTCAGAGTGTTTGCCGTGCTGGTCCATGGGGCCTGCCTCCTCGCACTGCTGGCTGATGTTGCGGCTATTCTGCCAGAGGCCGCGCCCACAACGTGTTTCTCGCTTGACTGCCGTGAGTTGCGGTCTCCAATGCTCACTATTCTCGTTTGCAAGGGCCGAATCAAGCCGGAACAAGCGTATGTGGAAACCCCGCCGAGGGCGTGGAAATCCGCCGAATCGGGGCTCGAAAAACGCATCGTCGGACATGCCGATGCCGGGGCTATCCACCACGCGATTTCTTCTGTAATGTTCGAGGCACTGGTGACCGGGGATCGTGTTTTTCAACACATCAACGGCCATCATTCGCGACCGCTTGGGGACCCGGACGCCACCCCGCTGTTGCCTCGGCAACGCACCTTCAAAGAGGAGCCAAGCTGTGTCAACCATGCCTGCTGCGAGTACGGAACGCACCACCACCGTGGTCATCGGTGCCGGCATGCCCGGCCTGGCCGTGGCCAGCGAACTCAGCCGCTACGGCGTGGATGCCATCGTGGTGGACGGAATGTACGTCCCCGGACCTTTGCAGCCGCTCAACACCGGCATCCTGCAGCGTTGCGACGCCGCCGACGCCGCGTGCCTCCAGGAGCGCAGCGAAATCCTGCGGCACCTGCGCAACTACGCAACCAGTCACGGGCTCGACGTACGGAGCACCACGCGTGCTGTCCGGCTCGATCGCCTGGACGAAGCTGCCGCGGGGTCCGTGATTTCCGGATCGGTAGTTTCAGGGTCCTCGGGCGTCGCCTCGTACCAATGGGCCGTTCACACGGCCAACGGAGTGCTTTTGGCCGACCACGTCGTTGTCACCCGTTGTGGACAGAGCCAGTTGCGGCGAATGCTTGCCGAGCTCGGCTTCGCCATCGGCCAGAACCTCGTCGCGGCCATGCGGGCGATCGGAATGTACTTGGTTGGGGTCGGCGAACTTGCCACACCCACACCGAAGGAAGTCCTGCGCCAAGCCAAGGTGGTGGGCCAGGCGATTTCCGCCAAGGTCTACCCGGACAGCGTCCACGGGGCGCTCACGGGCACCTTTGCAGCTGTTCCCGCCCTGGCCTAGGGCTTCTTCTCCGGGCTGCCGGGCTCAACCTCGGCGTCCTCTTCATCGCCAGCGTCATCAGCGTCCCCGGAATCGCCGGAATCGTCAGGATCATCGGAACCCACGCCTGCCAGCCGGCGTCGTGCGGTGATGCCGAGGAAGACCAGCAGGCCCGCAGCCACCACGGCGAAGATCACAATGCTCCAGGGGAACGGCTGGGACGCGTCGGGCACCTTTTCGGGCGTCGTGGTCGAACCAGGGGCTGCGGTGCCGGCGGTGGGTACCTCCGCCGAAGGTGCAGTGCTCGCGGAGCCGCCGCCCGCCGTCGTACTTCCTGCCTTGGCGGTGAACGTGAAGGTGCCTTCAATGGGGTGCGAATCCGAACTGACGACGCGCCAGATGACGGTGAATGCGCCGGCGGGCGCGCCAGGCCGCAGCTTTTGCGACACCACGGCGTCCACAATCTCGACGGAACCATCTGCCCAGTTCTGCCCTGAGGCGTCGTTCACCCGGATCTGCGAGCCGAGCAGGAGCGGCCGGTTGTTGAACGTGATGGACACGGAGTCCGGGACGCTGGCAACCGTTGAGCCGTTGGCCGGTGACGTTGACTCGGCTACATCGTGCGCGAAGGCGGGTGCCGCCGAGAACAGGGCGGCAGAGAAAAGAACCGCCGTGGCAGCGACGACGACGGCCAGCAACTGGCGGATAGGGCGCATGAGCGAATAACTCCCTTGGTGTTGGATTCCTTACAGACTAGGCGAATTCGCGGGAGTGCCGAAGCCGCGGGCATAGGATTTGAGAGCACACTTCCCCGATCCCCGGAGACTTCCATGCTCAAGCAGGGCTCAGCCATCGACCGCTACTTCAAGATTTCGGAACGCGGATCCAACTACTCGCGAGAAATCCGAGGCGGCTTCGCGACGTTCTTTGCCATGAGCTACATCGTGGTGCTCAATCCTTTGATCCTCTCCGGGGCGGACTCGAGTGGCGCTTCACTTGGCTTCGCCGCCGTCGCCGCCACCACCGCCTTCGTCGCCGGCATCCTGACGATCCTCATGGGAGCCTGGGCCAAGCACCCCTTCGCCATCGCTACCGGGCTGGGCGTCAACGCCTTCGTGGCAGTCACCATTGCCTCACACCCCGGCCTGACATGGCCGGACATGATGGGCCTCGTGATGCTCTCGGGCCTCACCATGCTGATTCTGGTGCTCACCGGTTTCCGCACCGCGGTGTTCAAAGCCGTCCCTGAGGCCCTGAAAACCGCGATCGTGGTGGGCATCGGCCTCTTCATCGCGCTGATCGGCCTCGTCAATGCCGGCTTCGTGCGCCGCATCCCGGACGCCGCCGGCACCACGGTCCCCCTGGGCCTCGGCGTCGACGGGAAGCTGCTGGGCTGGCCGACCCTGGTGTTCGTCGTCGGACTCGTCCTGACCATCGCCTTGGTGGTCCGCAAGGTGCGTGGCGCCATCCTGATCGGCATCATCGTCTCCACGGCCCTGGCCGCCATCCTGGAGTTCACCCTGCACATCGGCCCGAGTTTCGACGGCAAAACCTACAATCCCCGCGGCTGGTCCCTGGTGGCGCCCAAGTTCACCGAGTGGGCCGCTCCGGACCTGTCCCTCATTGGCAAGGCGAACCCCTTCGGCGCATTCCAGCACCTTGGCATCATCGCTGCCACCCTGCTGGCGTTCGTGATCCTGCTCAGTATCTTCTTCGACGCCATGGGCACCATGGTGGGCTTGGCGAGGGAAGCAGGAAACATCGACAAGCACGGGAACATCCCCAACGTGGACCGCGTCCTGCAGGTGGACGCGCTCGGCGCGATCATCGGCGGCGGCTCGTCCGTGTCCTCCAACCAGATTTTCGTGGAATCCGGCGCCGGCATCGGCGAGGGTGCCCGCACCGGCTTGGCGTCGATCGTGACCGGCCTGCTGTTCCTCGTGGCCATGTTCTTCACCCCGCTCATCAACCTGGTCCCGTTCGAGGCCGTCGCCCCCGCCCTGGTGGTGGTGGGCTTCATGATGGTGTCCCAGGTGGGCAAGATCCACTGGCAGGACTGGGGAGTCGGCATTCCCGCGTTCCTGACCATGGCCCTCATGCCGTTCACCTACTCGATCGCGAACGGCCTGGGCGCCGGGTTCATCTCCTTCGCACTCATCCGCACGTTCCAGGGCAGGGCCCGCGAAGTCCATCCGCTCATGTGGGCCGTGGCCGCTGCGTTCCTGTTGTTCTTCGGGATCGGTCCCGTCGAGGAAATCCTGGGAGTCAAATAGGCCTTTCCGGAATACCGGACACCCTCCGCCCCCAAGCGATGTTTTTCGGTACCGCCATGCGTTGAGCTTTAACCATGGAGATTTCCCGCGCTGTTGCCGATGTCCGCCCCACGCCGTGGACCGGCCGCTTCGACGGCGATGGCGATGAGCACCGCCGCTGGTGGCAGGCCGTGGCGCCCCACACTCCCGATGCAGCCGCCCCCGGCGCGCGGGACGCGGGCTCCCGGGCCGCCGTCGTCGTGGGCTTCCGCAGTGACGAGGGCGTGCGGCGCAATAAGGGCCGTATCGGCGCCGCCGCCGCTCCGGAAGCTATACGGCAGGCCCTGGGTCCGCTGGCTTTCCATCTGGACCGGGACGTGTTCGACGCCGGCGACGTGGTTGTGGAGGACGGCTCGGTGGAGGCTGGCTCCCTGGAGGCAGGCCAAGCGCGCGCGGGCCGCGTGATTTCGGAACTGCTCGACGGCGGCAAGCTCACGGTGCTGCTCGGCGGCGGGCACGAAACTGCTTTCGCCAGCTACCTGGGTGTGGCTGGCTCGGAGGCCGTGAGGGGCGGCAAGCGCCTCGGAGTCCTGAACCTCGACGCGCACTTCGACCTGCGGGACGAACCGGTGCCAAGCTCAGGCACGCCGTTCCTGCAGATGGCCCGGGCGGAAGCCGCCGAGGGCCGCGAACTGAACTACGCCGTCGTCGGAATCTCCGAGCCCAACAACACGCGCACCCTCTTCAACACGGCGGACCGGCTGGGCGTGAAGTACCTGCTGGACGAGGACTGCTCTGCGGAGGCCGTGCACGATTTTGTGGCACGGTTCCTGGACAGCGTGGACGTGCTGTACCTGACGATCGACCTGGACGTGCTGCCGGCGTCGGTGGCTCCCGGGGTGAGCGCGCCTGCGGCGTATGGGGTGCCGCTGCCCGTTATCAGCGCGGTGTGCAAGCAAGTTGCCACGAGCGGAAAACTCATGCACCTGGACGTCGCCGAGCTCAACCCCGAGTTCGATATCGACTCGCGGACCGCCAAGGTGGCCGCGCGCTTGGTGAACACGCTGCTGGGGTAGGCGGGGTTAGCCGACGGCGCGGAGCCTGACGGCGATGAACTGGCGGCCGGGGAGCTCCACGCGGAAGCGCCCTTCCACTGCGTCCGGCAGGGTGTCGATGCTCATGTTCCAGGTGTCGATGATGTCCGCCTCGTAACGGCGGCCGGCGGGCATCACGAAGTTCCGGTAGGTGGGCTGGTTGAAACCGAAATAGCTGATTTCGTACTCGTGCCGGATCCCGGCCGTGGGGACGTCCCAGGCGCTCGGCAGAGGCTCAAGGAATCCGCCCGGGGTTTCCTCGAGGATGCGGCGCAGGAAAGCGATCCGCTCCGGGCTGCTGCCATGGAATTCGCCGCCCTTGGCCCACCACAGCACGTCAGCAGGGTGCATGTACGTTTCGCCGTGGCCCACGTACCCGCCCCGGACGGCCCCCTCCCAGAACCGCCGGGTCATTTCCTCGCCGGTGATGTTTCCCCAGCCCTGATCAATATTGCCCTCGTACGCGCACTCGTCGATGACCACCGGTTTGCCCCAGCGCTCCCGCCATTCCCCGGTGAATTCGGCCGTCTTGTGGACGTCCTGGCGCTGGATGCTGCTGTGCGTAACCCACGGCCGGGAGTAGTCGTAGAACGCATGGCAATTGTGGATGGACAGCAGGTGCCCGCTGGGATCGTTGGCCAGGACGATGCCCGCGAAGCGCTCCCAGTCCGCGGTGGTCTTGCGGAACAGGAGATCGTACTCGTTGGCCAGGGACCACCAGATGTTCCGGTGCGAAGCCAGCCGGGCCACGACATATTTCAGGTAGCGGTCATCCTGGCCCGGGCTCATCGTGGAGAAACCCCAGCGGTCGTACGCGTGGAACAGGATGAGGTCCGCCTCGATCCCCAGCTCCTCCAATTGCCCGATCCTGTGTTCCAGGTGCCGGTAGAACTCCGGGTTGGGCCGGTCATAGTCGAATCCGGCAGCGAGGGATCCTTCGAAGGGGTAGAACTCCGGCTCGTTCTCGTTGAACAGGTAGGACTTCGGGAAAACGCACATGCGCATCTTGTTGAACGGACCGGCCGCCAACGTATCCAGGGTCTGCTTCTCCAGCGCATCGCCCTGATGGGTCCAGGCGTAGGAGGTCGTGCCGATGGGCAGGTACGGGCTGCCGTCCTCATAGGCGAAGTGGAAGGTCTTGGCCACCCGGACCACGCCCTTCGCCCCGGCAACCGGCTCGCGGGCCGTGAACGCGCCGGTAACGCCGTCCAGCGAGCGCGCGTTGCTGGTGGTGGTGAACGTCCACTCCCCCGCCTCCGGCACCAACAACCGCACGCGGTACAAGCCGTCGCCGTCGTAGAAACCGGGCACACTGAGCGTGTCACCTGACGGAGAAGTGAACACGGCACGGAGTTCGACGTCGGTGAATGGGTTGCCGTGCGAGAGACCGGCGAGGGTGAGCTCGAAGCGCTCAAGGGCGGCCGCCGTCGTCGGGTACTCCGCCCCCGCGCTGCCGCGCACCACCGAGCCCGGCTCATAGTCCCCAGCCGGGGCGGGAAGATCGGCCGCCGCCTCGGCGGCCCGCTGGGCTGCAAGATCCTCGGGTTCCAACTCGCCGAGGAGGCGCAGGATTTCCGCGGTTTCCCCGGGCTTCCCCTGCAGGGCCTCCTCGGTTCCGAGGATGGTGCCCACCTCGTGGAAGTAGAGCGTGTGCAGCGCCGGGCTGTTCACAAGCGTGGGGACGCGTTCGCTCAGGATGCGGTTTCCTTCGGCGTGCCGCATCACGAAGTACAGGGGGCTTTCAGCGGTGAAAGTGGTCATCTTTGCCTTCTCGGTTCAGGGTACTCAGGTCAGTGTTCTCGTGGAGCAAGGGACGGGACATCGGTGCGTGTGCCGCTCAGTGCCGACAATGCGGAGCCGATCTCTCGCTTGATGGGCGCTGGAGTGAAGATCAGCCCCTGGTTCAGGGACGTCTGGCGGTACCAGACGGTGTCCTTGCGGAATTGGGCTGCCGCGGCGGGATCGTGCGCGTCGATGGCCTGCCACACTGCCGCGTAGGCCCCGGGATCGTCCATGATGGCGGACAGCGGCGAGTCCAGGGACACGGCACCGTGCGCCGCGGCAGGAGCGACGTCGGGCACGTCCCAGGCGTACCGGCCGGATCCCACCTCGAACTCCTCGGATCCGTCCGGCAAGGAAACGACGGCGGTGGTCCCCGGAGGCACGACGGCTTCCACGAGGATCCGCTCGCCGGAACGCTTCCAGGCCACGCTGGCCAGGCCGTACGGCGTCTCGTGTGAGGTGCCGGCATGCTGCAGGCTGCGGAGCGGACGCGGAGCGATGTGCTGTTTCCGGTAGCCCGGCGCAGCAGGAGCCAGGCCAGCAACGGTCCGGTGCATCCAGTCGGCAATGGCGCCGAGCGCGTAGTGGTTGAAGGAGGTCATTTCGCCGGGGTTGACCGTGCCGTCCTCCAGGATGGAGTCCCAGCGTTCCCAGATGGTGGTGGCGCCCTGCGTGACCGGGTAGAGCCAGGAGGGGCATTCGGTCTGGGTGAGCAAGCGCTCGGCAGCCTCCATGTGCCCGGTGACCGTCAGGGCGTCCGCGATGAGGGGCGTGCCGACGAAACCGGTGGCGATCCTGTAGCCGCCCAGCCGAACGAGTTCGGCGAGCCGGTCACCAAGTGCCTGGCGTTGGACGGGATCCGTGCTGATCCCGAACATGAGAGCCAGCGAGTAGGCCGTTTGCGCATCCGAAACCATGCGGCCGGAGGGCGTGACGTATTCGGAGAGGAACGCGCTGCGCACGTCTTCGGCGAGGGTTGAGTATTTGCCGTGGTCGTCGTCGGCGCCCAGCACGGCCGCGGCCTTTGCCGTGAGGTCGAGGGAACGGAAAAGGTAGGCGCTGGCCACGATGTCGCCGTGGGTGCGGGCGGCGCCGGGCTTGTCCGGCGGTGCTGCCGGGTCCAGCCAGTCGCCCAGCTGCATTTGGCCCTGCCACAAGCCGGAGCTGTCCCGGACGCGGAGCAACGCATCAGCCCAATCGCACATGCTTCGGTACTGCCGGCCCAGCAGTCCGAGGTCGCCGAAGCGTTCATAGAGCACCCACGGAACCACCGTGGCGGCGTCACCCCAGGCGGCCACGGGCGATTCCAGCATGCCGAGCACCGCAGGAACCACAATGGGCACCACACCGTTGCGGTGGCTCTGTTCGAGGGCGAGATCCTGCAGCCAGGAGCTGAGGAACCCCAAGGAGTCGTAGAGGTAGCTGGCCGTCGGGCTGAAGACCTGGATGTCTCCGGTCCAGCCAAGGCGCTCGTCCCGCTGCGGGCAGTCGGTGGGCAGCGCCAGGAAGTTGCCGCGCATTCCCCACAGGGCGTTCTCGTGCAGGCGGTTCAACATCGAGTCCGAGCACTCGAACCATCCGGTGCGGCGCATGTCGTTGTGGATGACGACGGCGGTGATCGCCGCCGGGTCCAGCTCGCCTGGCCAGTTGTCTACTTGTGCATAGCGGAACCCGTGGAACGTGAAGCGAGGCTCCCATTCCTCCTCCTCGCCGGAATCCTCCCCGCCGCCGGCGAGCGTGTAGCTGTCCGTAGCGGCAGCCAGGCGAAGCGGACGGAGGGACAGTTCACCATCCTCCAGGACCTCAGCATGGCGGAGTGTGATCCGGCGTCCCGCGTCGCCGCTTACCCGGATCCGGAGGCGGCCCACCAGGTTCTGGCCGAAGTCCAGGACGGTGGCGCCGGAAGGCGTGGTCAGGATTTCCCGGACCGGCAGTTCTTCGATCCGACGGACCGGAGGCGCCACGGCGGGAGTTGCTTCCACCCATGACTTGGAGTCCGCAGCCCTGGAATTCACTGCTCCGGAGTCCAAGCAAGCGGGAAGCCAGCGCGAATCGTCGAAGTCCGGCGATGACCAGGCGGCCTCGATACGCCGCGCATCGAAGGATTCCCCCGCGTAGATGCCGCTGGAAACGAGTGGGCCCGCCGTGGTGCCCCGCCACTCCGGGCCGCTGGCCACGGTTTGACGTGTGCCGTTGGCGTATTCGAGATGCAGTTCCACTTTGACGGCCGGTTGCTCGCCGTAGAACGGTGTGGCGAAGCCGTGGAAGCCGTACTTTTCGGTGTACCAGCCTCCCGCGAGCCACACACCAATGGCGTTGGCCCCCGTTTTAAGGAGCGCGGTGACGTCGGTGGTTTCGTGGTTGAGGCGGTCAGCGTAAGCCGTCCAGCCCGGTTTCAGAACCTGGTCATCCACTTCCGAGCCGTTGATTTCGGCCTGGTAGACACCGTGCGCGGTGGCGAAGAGGGTGGCTTTGGCCAAGCCCGTGCCCACCGTGAATTCGTGCCGCAATTGGCCGGGCTGCCCGAGCGGAATCTCCGCCCGGGAAAGGACGGGCAGGCTGATCGCTTCGGCCTGCCACGGCCCTTCAAGGTAGCCACCCGCCAAAGCCAAGGGTGCGCTCCAAGCCGTGGTGCCGCCGTCGTTCCCCGAGACGCGCACCTCGACTGCCACCTGCTCCCCGGCGTCGATGGCCTCAAAAGGCCACTCCACCAGCACCGAGTCAGGGCCTTCGTGCACTGCCGACTCGACAGCCCCCGCACGGGTCAGCCGCAGTTCGGCACGGGTCTGCTGCCAATCGGTGCTCTCCGTGGCGACGACCCAGCTGAGCCGCGGCCGCGGATTGGCCACGAAGGCGGTATCGGTCCGGTACTCAGCGCTGAACCGGCTGACAGAAGCCTGGCGGAGACCTGCTGGCTGCGGTGCCAGGGATGTTGATGTCACGGAGGGGCCTTTCGGAAGCGGTGGGTGGATAGGCGCCGGAGTTTCTACTGTGGTTCGCGGCCTTCGCTACGGAACCAGTCGAACGTGACCGTGCCGCGGCTCGCGAAGACGCCGGAAACGCGTCCCGTGAAGGAGGCTGCGGTTTCCGCCGAGAGGTAGCGGCCGTCCAGTTCGGCCAAGGTGAGCAGTTCGCCGTCGACGACTGCCTGGAGGGCGACGGTGTCCGAGCTCAAGTGCCCGAATCCCGCGCCCGAATCCGGCTGGCGGGTTGCGATGCGGAGTTCCAGCGGCCCGGCGGGAACCTGTCGCGTCCAGCTTTGTTCGATCGAGGAGATCCGGGCCCGCGCCGTCAGGGTGGTTCCACTCAGTTCGATCGAATAGTGGTGTGCCTCGTCGTAGCGAACGGCAAGGCCGCCGGCATTCCTTCCCCCGTCAAGGGGGTCCAGGTCCTCGGACGATCCGGTGTCCACCAGTGCTGAGATGGTCTCTACCTGATAGCGCTGGCGGCGCCCCAGGAAGGAAGGCCGGGGATCGTCCAGGCTGGCGCCGTCGCTGACCAGGGTGAGGCGCCCGGGGTTCTTCTCGGTGGAGGCGAACGTGCCGGGGAATCGCCGCACGGCGATCCAGCCGCCGTCGAGCTCGGTTTCCGCAAAGTTGTCCTCGAACTCGCCGCCGCCCGGGCGGGGGTTGAGGATGACGGGTTCGACGACGGGCCAGCCGTCCTCCCACGTGACCGGGGTGATGAAGGTTTCCCGGCCCAGGGCGGAGAAGGCCCGGGTCATGCCCTTGGGTCGCATGCCCAAGAGCACCATGGCCCAGCCGCCGTCGGGCGTCTGCACGAGGTCGCCGTGGCCAGTGTTCTGGATGGGACGCTCGGTGCTGCGGGCGCTCAAGATGGGGTTGGCCGGGTTGCCCTCGAAAGGACCGGCCGGCGACGTTCCGCGGGCAATGCTGACGCTGTGTCCGCGCTCGGTGCCACCCTCGGCGATCATGAGGTACCAGTAGTCGCCGTGCCGGTACAGATGAGGTGCTTCGGGGAACATCAGCCCGATACCGGACCACACGCTGCGGGGCTCCTCAACGGCCTTGCCGGTTTCCAGATCCACGCGGACTTGGAGGATGCCGCCGTGCTCGCCGATGTTCCCGGTGACGGTGTCGAGTCCCGAGTACGTCATGTAGGCGGTGCCGTCCTCGTCCCAGGCAAGGTCCTGGTCGATGCCGATGGCGCCCTCAATGGCGAGTCCGTCGCTCCATGGCCCGGCAGGGTCCTCTGCCGTGAACACCAGGGTCCCGCGTGCCATGGCGTCGGTGACAGCGACGTAGAAGAGGCCGTCGTGGAAACGGATGGTGGGTGCCCACGCGCCTCCAAGGGTCGGCACGTCCGTTGAGTCGAGCTGCCCTTCCCGGTCCACCACGTGGCCGATCCGGTCCCAGTTGACCAGGTCGGTGCTGTGGTAGATCGGGATGCCGGGGAGGTATTCGAAGGTGGAGGTCGCGAGGTAGTAGTCCTCGCCGACCTTGACGATGCTGGGATCGGGGTTGAAGCCCGGAATCAGTGGGTTAGGGAAGTTCATGCAGCGCCTCCAAGGGTGAGAACGGTTTCGAGCGGCAGTTCGGTGACGGAGGTGCCGATGCGCAGGCGGTAGTCACCGGGTTCGTAGGTCCAGCCGTTGTCCCAGTAGGCCAGCAGCCGGGTGGGCACGTCGATCACCGCGGTGAAGGTCTGCCCGGGTTCGGCCCATACGGGGGCGGAGGCGACGAGCCAGCGCACGGGACGGTCCACGGCGGAGCCGGGCCGTTCGGCGTAAACCTGCACCACCTGCTTGCCGGGGCGGGTGCCGGTGTTGGTGAGGGCCACCGTGAGGGGCACGACGGCGCCGGGCACCGCCGCTGCGGGGGCTTCGGCTGTGTCGAGGGTCCAACGGGTGAAGCCGAGTCCGTGCCCGAATTCGTAGGCCGGAGCGGCTCCTGCCTTCAGCCAGGCCCGGTAGCCGATGTGGATCCCCTCGGTGTAGGCCAGTTCCCCGTTCGCGTCCGGGGTGGTGTTCAGGACCGGCACGTCCTCCTGGGCCCCGGGCCAAGTGGTCGGGAGCCGTCCGCCGGGCTCGGCCGCGCCGGTGAGGATGTCGGCGAGGGCGGTGCCGAATTCCTGCCCGCCGAAGTACCCGATCAGGATCGCCGCCACCTCGTCCCGCCAGGGCAGCAGCACCGGGGACCCGGAGTTCACCACCACCACGGTGCGCGGGTTGGCCGCCGCGACGGCGCGGACCAGGCGGTCCTGCGGGCCCGGAAGCTCCAGGGTGGTGCGGTCGTAGCCTTCGGATTCGACGCGCGAGTTCGTGCCGACCACGACGACGGCGACCTCGGCCGCCCGGGCCGCGGCGACGGCGTCGTTGATGAGTGCCTCGGGGTCGGTGTTGTCCGCTTCGAGCCCGATGGTCACAGCCAGGGCGTTGCCCAGGGCGCCGGCGCGCCCGGCGAGGTCCAGTTCCACCGTCACTTCCAGCGGAACACCCGCCGTGGCCTCGACCGGGACGGAAGCGGAGGGCGGGGCCAGGAACGCCGCACCCAGGTCCGTGCCCGTGGCCTCGATGGACGCCTCATGCGCCAGGACCCCGTCCACGAAGATCCGCCCGTGCCCCACGGTGGAGAAGCCCAGCCGGATGGTGCCGGTCTCCTCGGGCGTGTAGTGGGTATGGAACTGGACCATGGAAGACTCCGCGATCGGGGCATCCCCGCCGAACCAAACCAGCGCGGTGGAGCGGCGGTCCTCCGCGAACAGCTCCTTGCCAGTGGAGGCAAAGAAGCGCACCCTCAGCCCCGGCTCGCCCGTGACAGGGTTCCTGAGCTGTTCCAGGGGCAGTTCGGCGATGCCTTCCTGCACCACCGCGCCCACGGTGTAGCTGACGTTCTCCGGCCCGAACACGGCACGGATCCCGTCCAGCGGGGTGACGATCCTTTCCGGGACCACGGTCGCGGACCCGCCGCCCTGGGTCCTGGCATGGCGGGCATTGTGCCCGATCACCGCGACGCCGGTCACGGAGGCGGGAGCCAGCGGCAGCACGCCGTCGTTCTTCACCATCACCGTCCCGGCCACGGACGCCTCCCGGGCGAACACGACCGGGTCCTCCCGCTCCACCGGCTCCGCTGCCACGGGTTCGAAACCCTCCAAGGCGCCCACCCGGGCCGCGAGCTGCAGGATCCGCAACACCTTCCGGTCAATGCTGGCCTCCGGAACCGTGCCGCACTTGACCGCCAGCACCAGCGCCGAACCCCACGGACCCTCCGGACCCGGCATCACGAGGTCCTGGGAGTGCTTCGCGCTGTCCACGCTGCGCACCGCGGTCCAGTCGCTGATCACCACGCCGTCGAAACCCCACTCCGTGTTCAGCGGGGCTTCCAGCAGCTCGTTCTCCGTGGCCGTGGCACCGTTGACCGAGTTGTACGCGCTCATCACCAGCCACGCCTTCGAGTCCACAATGGCCTTCTCGAACGCCAGCAGGTACAGCTCCCGCAAGGGCCGCTCCGCCACCTTCACATCCACGGTGAACCGGTCCGTCTCCGAGTCATTGGCCACGT
Organism: Arthrobacter sp. 01T428; assembly: GCF_056398685.1. Taxonomy (NCBI): domain Bacteria; kingdom Bacillati; phylum Actinomycetota; class Actinomycetes; order Micrococcales; family Micrococcaceae; genus Arthrobacter; species Arthrobacter sp. 01T428. The sequence goes on from NZ_JBFTPW010000012.1 coordinate 98,706, forward strand.
AATGCTTGGGGGTCGCACCGACGCCGTTGCGCTGCACCCCGGCCACATACGCCGCCGCGAGCTCCGCGGTCAGGACCGGGTCCTCGCTGAACGCCTCGAAATGCCGGCCGCCCAGCGGGGAACGGTGCAGGTTGATCGTCGGGCCGAGCACCACGTCGACGCCCTTCCGGCGGGCCTCGACCGCCGAGGCAGCCCCCAAACGGTCCGCCATCGCGGGATCCCAGGACGAGCTGATCGCCGTCGCGGACGGGAAGTTCATCGATGGCTGCCGCTCATCCCACACCTCGCCACGCACCCCGGTAGGCCCATCCGAGAACAACATCCGCCGCAGCCCGATCTTCTCCACCGGCCACGTGGTCCAGAAATCCCGGCCCGTCAGCAGCCGCACCTTCTCCTCCAGGCTCAGCCGGGCCAGCAGGGACTCGAGGCGTTGGTCGATGGTCTGGTCGGTGAGGAGTTCCATGGTGGCTTTCTTGTCTGTCTTGGGAGATGAAGTGTCGATGCTCATGCGATGGCACCCGTGGTGGCTGCGGCTACGGCGGCTTCGCGCTGGGCGGCAATGATGTCCCGGTACCAGTACGCGCTCCACTTGGGGATGCGGGCCTGGGTGCCGTAGTCCACGTAGACCAGGCCGAAGCGTTTGTCGTAGCCTTCGGCCCATTCGAAGTTGTCCATGAAGGACCACGCGAAGTAGCCGCGGACGTCCACGCCGTCGGCGATCGCCTCGCCTACCGCGGAAAGGTAGCCGCGCAGGTAGTCGATGCGTTCGGGGTCGCGGACCTCGCCGTTCGGATCCACGTAGTCGTGGAACGTGGCGCCGTTTTCCGTGACGTATAGAGGAAGGGAGGTGTACTCAGCGGCGACCCGCTTGAGTACCGCCTTGAGTGCCACGGGCGTATTGGACCAACCGAACGACGACGGCGCTGGCAGCACGTGCGTCCAGCTTGCCCCTCCAGGGGCTGCTTCGTCCGCGGAAACCAGCATGTTGGTGTAGTGGTTGATTCCGGCAAAGTCCCCGGGTGCCGAGATGATGGCCAGGTCTCCGGGTTGGACGAGGTCTTCGGCCGAAGCTCCCTCGCCGGTGGCGGTCAGCCCGTACTGGCCGTAGGCCCCGATGGTGGACTCGGCGTAGCGGCCCCGGTAGACGGGGTCCAGGAAGATCCGGTTGCTGACGGCGTCCCAGTATTCCGTGGCCTTGCGGTCGGCTTCGGAATCGCTGGCCGGGTTGAGGTTGCCGATGATATTGGTGATGCCCACTTTGGCCTCGGGGCGGCGGGCACGGAATTCGGCCAGCGCCAAGCCATGGGCCAGGAGCAAGTGATGGGCTGCGCGCACGGCGAGGCGGTCGTCCTTGATGCCTGGGGCCTGCATGCCCCAGGAGTGGCCAAGGAAGGCCGCGCACATCGGCTCGTTGATGGTGATCCAGTGCTCGGCGAGGTCACCCAGGGCCTCGGCCACGAGTCCGGAGTACTCCGCGAAACGGTAGGCCGTGTGCCGGGCCGGCCAACCGCCGTCGTCCTGCAGTGTTTGCGGGAGGTCCCAGTGGTAGAGCGTCACGTACGGGGTGATGCTGCGGGCTGCGCAGCCCGCCAGCAGCTCACGGTAAAAGCGCACGCCTTCCGGGTTGAGAGGGCCGACGCCGGTGGGCTGCAGCCGGGACCAGGACAAGGACAGCCGGTAAGAGGGGATGCCCAGTTCTGCCATAAGGTCAAGATCCTCTTCCCAGCGGTGGAAGTGGTCGCAGGCGATGTCCCCGTTGTCACCGTGGATGGTGGTGCCCGGCTCGTGGGAGAAGGTGTCCCAGATGCTCTGGCCGCGTCCGCCCTCGTTGACGGCACCTTCGATTTGGTACGCGGCGGTGGCCACGCCCCAGGCGAAGTCGGCAGGAAACGTTGCGGCCGGGGAGAGTGCCGGGCTCGCGGACAGTGGCGGCTGAGTCATGGGCTCGCCTTTCGTGGGTCTGTGTTTGTTCTGAAGGTGGGGCTGGCAGCGGGTCAGGCCACGCCGGCCTGGACGTTCTGCTGGTGCTGGATGTCCAGCAAGCGCAGGCGGTCGGCGCGGCGCTGGGCTTGCCGGTCCGGATCGGGGACCGGGGCGGCCATGAAGAGCCTCTGGGTGTAGGGATGCTCCGGTTCTCCGGTGACTTGCCCGCCGTCGCCCCATTCGACGATTTCGCCGTGATACATCACGGCGACGCGGTGGCTGAGGTGGCGGACCACCGCGAGGTCGTGCGAGACGAAGAGGTAGGCGACGCCGGTGCGTTCCTGGATCTCGATGAAAAGGTCCAGCACCGTGGCTTGGGTGGAGAGGTCCAGGGCCGAGACGGGTTCGTCGCACACAATCAGCTTCGGATCCAGTGCCAGGGCCCGGGCGATGGCGATGCGTTGGCGCTGCCCGCCGGAGAACTCGCGCGGCAGCCGGTGGGCGGCGCCGTGCGGCAACCGGACCTGGTCCAGCAGCTCGGCGACCCGCTTGTTGGCGGCCTGGCGTTCCACTTTCCGGACCGTGAGCGGCTCGGTGAGGATCTGCTCGATGGTCATGGACGGGTTGAGCGAGGTGTACGGATCCTGGAACACCACCTGGATCTCGTGGCTGAGCTCCTTGCGCTGGGCGCGCGTGGCTTGGGAGATTTCCTGGCCGCGGTACTTGATGCTTCCCCCGGTGACCGGGGCGAGCCCCAGCACGGCGCGGCCCAGCGTGGTCTTGCCGGAGCCCGACTCCCCCACCAGGCCCACCGTCTCGCCGGGGCGGATGTCGAGGGAAACGCCCTTGAGGGCCTTGAACGGTTCCTTCCGGAAGCCCTTGAGGGGATATTCGACGACGACGTCCCGGACGTCGAGCAGTGTTTCGGTCATGGCTTCACTCCTGTCAGGCTGGTGAGGGATCCGTCGGTGCTTGCACCGTTTGTGCGGGGACCAGCGGCGCCCAGCGGGCCGCGCGGTGCCGCATCCTCGAGGATCGCTTCCAACAGTTGCCGGGTGTACGGGTGGCGGGCGTCCTTGAAGATGGTCCGGACGGGCCCGGTTTCCACGACACGGCCTGTCTGCATCACGGTCACGCGGTCGCACAGATCGGCGACGACACCGAAGTTGTGGGTCACCAGGATGACGCCCATTTTCAGCTCGTCCTGGAGTTCGCGCAGCAGGTCAAGCACTTCGGCCCGCACCGTGACGTCCAATGCAGTGGTGGGCTCGTCCGCGATAAGCAAGTCCGGCTCACAGGAGACCGCGCCGGCGATCAGCACCCGCTGCGCCATGCCTCCGGAGATTTCATGCGGATAGGCGTTGAAGGTCCGTTCGGGGTGGGGAATCCCCACTTTGGCCAGCAGGGCCAGTGCACGCTTCCGGGCTTCCGCCTTGGAGATGCCGAGGCATACCCGCATGGGCTCCATGAGCTGGCTGCCGATCGTGAAGGCGGCGTCCAGGTTGCTCATGGGTTCCTGCGGGATATAGGCGATGCGCTGGCCGCGGACCTTCGTCATTTCCTTTTCCGAGAGGCGGGCCAGGTCCGTGCCGTCGAAGATGATGGAGCCGCCGGTGACGCGTCCGCCCTGCGGCAGGAGCCGGAGGATAGAGAAGGCGGTCTGGGTCTTGCCCGAGCCGGACTCGCCCACCAGCCCGTGAACCTCGCCCCGGCGGACCGTGAGGCCCACATGGTTCACCACGTGGGTGGTGGAACCATCGGGCTGGTCGTAGCCGATGCCAAGGTCGGTGACCTCCAGGATGACTTCACCGGCGTTAGCAGTGCGTGCACCGGCGGGTGTTTCGGGATGCACCACGGCCGGCTCGCCGCGCTTGGCGGCGGCTTCTGCGGCGTCGACGACGGCGGCCCCCTTGCGGCGGCGCTTGACCGGCCCGCGGCTGCGCTCGAGTTCGTCGCGCATCGCATTGGCCAGCAGGGTCAGCGCGATGCAGACGACGCCGAGGACGAGGCTTGGCCACAGGACAAGGGTGGGTGCCTTGTAGAGGTTGATGAAGCCGTCGTTGAGCATGCTCCCCCACGTGGGGATGTTGACGTCGCCCAAGCCGAGGAATTCCAGGCCGGCCTGGATGGCGATGGCGATGCCAAGGACCATGGCGGACTGGATGATGACGGGTGCGCGCACCACGGTGAGGATGTGGCGGCCGATGATCCGGAAATCACTGAGCCCGGAGACCCGTGCCGCGTCGACGTACAGTTCGTTGCGCACCGCCGTCACGCAGGCGTACACCAAGCGGAAGTAGGCCGGGGAAAGCAGGACGCCGAAGATCATCATGGACAACCACATCGATGGCCCCACGACGGCCCGCGCGGCCAGCAGGATGACGATGCCGGGCATCGCCATGAGCAGGCCGGTGAGCCATGAGGATACCGAATCGAACCAGCCGCCGTAGTATCCGGCCACCAGGCCGCCCGTGACGCCGATCGCGACGGCGACAACCAGCGCCAACAGCGCCCCGGCCAAGCTGAACTGTCCAGCGAAGAGCAGACGACTGAAGACGTCACGGCCGGCACTGTCCGCACCCAGCACGTGGTCAGGGCCGGACTTGGCCAGGACCGCCTGCAGGCTGGCCAGCCCTGGGTCGTGCGTTGCGAGCACAGGTGCCAGCACCGCGGCCAAAGCCACGACCGCGAGGACCAGCATGGATACGGCGCCGGTGGGGTTCGTGAGGAGCTTGCGGAACAAGGAGACTTTGGCTGCCTGGGTGGACAGTGCGATGGAAGTGTCGATCATGACAGCCGAACTTTCGGGTTGAGCCAGCCTTGGGCGAGGTCGATGATGAGGTTGACGATCACCACGATGGCGGCGGTGGCGACGACGACGCCCATCACCACCGGGATGTCCCCCTGGCTGGTGGCGGCAACGGCGATCTGCCCGAGGCCGGGCAGGGCGAAGATCTGTTCAACGATCACGGCACCGCCGAGCAGGCCGATGAACTGGACCGCGAGGACAGCCAGCGCAGGACCGCCGGCGTTGCGCAGCACGTGCCTGTACACCACCCGGTTGAAGGAGAGGCCGCGGGCCCGGAGCGTGCGGACATAGTCCTGGCGGAGCGCATCGATCAGGGATCCCCGGACCTGCTGGACCACCGAGGCGATACAGCCGATCGAAAGGGCGATGATCGGCAAGGTGACCGTAGCCGCCCAGCCGCCGAACGACGTCGTAATCGGTACATAGCCGGTGGCCTTGAACCACTTGAGGTTCAAAGCGAACAGGGACACGAGTCCCAAAGCGATGAGGAAGCCGGGAATCGCGAATCCCAGGACGCCCACGAACTGGACCACGCGGTCCACCCAGCCCCGGCGCACTGCGGCCAGGACAGCGATGACCACGGAGATCACGGCCGCGATGATGGTGGCGCCCAACACCAGGGAGAGGGTCACCGATACCCGGCTGGTGACGCCGGTGCTGACCAGCTGGCCGTTGAACCACGAGCGTCCAAGGTCGCCGGTGACGGCGTGGGTGAGCCAATCCCAGTACTGGACCACGAGCGGGCGGTTCAGGCCCAGCTGGGAAGCCTTCAGGGTCACCTGGGCCTGGCTGGCTGTGGGGCCCACGATGCGGCGGGCGATATCGCCGCCACCCGCGTACAGCAGCAAGTAGGCGACCGTTGTAATGACGAACAGCAGGAGGACGCCCGAAAGCAGGCGGCGCAGCACGAAACGGTACATCAAAGTTCCTTAAGGGAAGGTTCCTGGGGCCGCCGGAGCCGGGCCGCTTGTGTCAGCACGTGGTCCGGTCCCGGCGGCTGTCCGCTAGGAGGCGGGAGAGAAGGACCAGATGAACGGGTAGGCGTTACCCGTCTGGACCTCGACCTTGGTCTTGGCGTCGGTGACGAAGCTGGACTGCGGGCGGTACCACGGAGCGAACCATGCCTGCTCCACGATGTATTTGTTCAGTTCCTTCGCGGCGGCCGTCTGCTCATCCGTAGAACCGACATGGATCTTGTTGATCAGCTCGTCCACCTTCGGGTCCTCGTACTTGTACGGGTTCCACGGGGCACCGGGAGCGATCTTCATGTTGATCAGCTGCCAGTCGGACTGCTGCTCCAGGATCATGTAACTCACGCCATACTTCGGTGCCAGGAGGTCGGCGATGAAGTTGTTGCCCGTGTCCGTGAACTCCGCCGTGATGCCGATGTCCTTGAGCTGCTGCGTGATGAGCGCAGGGAGGGTGTTGCCCATGAGCGCCGAGGACGGCAGCTTCAGGGTCAGCCCGCTGGCGTATCCGGCCTGGGCAAGCAGTTCCTTGGCCTTGGCAGGGTTGTAGGCGTAGCGGGAGTCCAGGGACTTGTCATAGGCAGCCGACGACGGCGGGAACACCTGGGTGGTCAGCTCGCCATAGCCCTGGCCGATTGACTGCAGCATCGCCTTGGTGTCGAAGGCGTAGTTGAGTGCCTGCCGGACGCGGATGTCCTTGAGCGCGGGGTTGGTGGTTCCGGCCCGGTCAAACAGGATGAGCCCTGCCCAGTTCAGCTGGAGTGGGTTGACCTTGTACCCGGCAGCCTGGATCTCGGTGAGCGTGTTGTTGTCGGCGGTGTTGGCGGCGTTGAGCTGTCCGGACTTGATGGCGTTCAGCAGGGAGGTCTGGTCACCGTAGACGTTGAGGACAAGGTTGTCGTAGTGCACCAAACTCTTGTCCCAGTAATTCGGGTTGCGGTGGTAGCTGTAGGACGTGCCGGTCACGGTGGCGGCGGTATCCAGCACATACGGACCGGAGCCGACGGGTTTGGTGGCGATGTCGGCGTTGCCGAAGGACGCCGGGCTCTGCATGAAGGACGCGTCCTTGGACAGGTAGTTCAGGAACGCCGGGTCCGGGGCGGACAGGGTCAGTTCCAGCGTGGTTGCGTCCACGGCTTTGGCAGTCTTCAGTGCCGCCATGAACTGTGCATCCGGAGACGTTCCTGCCTTGAAGCGCTCAAGGTTCTGCTTCGCGGCGTCGGCATTGAAGGGGGTGCCATCGGTGAACTTGACGTCGTCACGCAGGGTGAGCGTCAGGACGGTCTTGTCCGCGTTGTACTTCCAGTCTTTGGCCAGCATCGGCACGAGCGAGCCATCCGGCTTCATCCGGATCAAAGTGTCGTACACGGCTTGGTAGAACGGCGACAGGTTGGCGAACTCGGACTGGTTTGCAGCGAAGGTCTTGGGCGCCAACAGCGCGCCCAGGGTCAGGGTTTGGGAGGACTGGTCCTGGGGGGCGGCGGCTCCGCCACCACCACAAGCAGTGAGCCCCAGGGCAACAGCCGCAATGACTGCGGCCATTCGCTTGGATCGGAACATCTTTGGTCCCTTTCACGATCAGTGGCGTCCACCATGGACGGCCATTGGGAAAGACCGTAACATCAAAAACCTAGTGACCACTAGGTTTTAGCCGAACTTTTTGAATCGTTATGAAATGTGACGATGCGCACAGTGGTTGACCAATTGATGGACTTATTGAAAATCGACGTTGTTAGGGTTGATCCATGAAAGAGACGGCGGGCGGCATCCAGCCCGAAACGGTGCGCCGAGGGCGCCGCGGGACTTATGCCAAGACGGAGGCCCGGAGGCAGGAAATCCTGAAGGCCGCCTTCGACGTCTTTTCATCCTCGGGATACCGCTCGGGCTCGCTGAAGGACGTGGCGGACAAAGTGGGCCTGACCCAAGCAGGGCTCCTGCACCACTTTCCCAGCAAGGAAGCCTTGCTTGAGGCAGTCTTGACCTTCCGCGACGACGAGTCCGCGATCTACACCGGGGCCCTGGATGCCAAGGGTGCGGACTTGCTGCACGCCATGGTGGATCTGACCCGGCACAACACCACCATCCCAGGCCTCGTGGCGCTGTACTGCGTACTGTCCGCGGAAGCCACTGACCCCGAGCACCCCGCCCACGAGTACTTTCTTGAACGGTACGAGCGGGTACGCGGCTTGCTGAGCGATGCTTTCTCGCACATGGCGGACGAAGGCACGTTACGGCCCGGCGTCGCGCCTGCCACAGCGGCACGCCAGCTGACCGCGCTCATGGACGGCTTGCAGGTCCAGTGGCTCCTCGACAACGATTCCGTGGACATGCCCTCCGAAGTCGCGGCGTACCTCAACGCCGTCACGACCGAGAGCTTCTAGCCCAACTAACTCGCAGTAAGTGTCGTTATGAGCCCTCAAAACGACATCTACTGCTAGTCAGTTGGGTGGGCCGGGGGCTCAGGCGTCACAGCGCCGTCAGGCCACCGTCCACGGTAAACAGACCGCCCGTGGCGTACGCGGAATCGTCGCTGGCGAGGAACACCATGATGCCCTCGACGTCGGCCGCGGTTCCGGGGCGGCCGAGCATCGTGGAGTTGACCAGGCCGGCACGGCTCACGGGATCGTCTGCGATGGTCTGCACGAGCGGGGTCTCGGTGTAACCGGGCACTACGGTGTTGACCCGGATGCCCGCGGCGGCGTAGTCGGCGGCAACAACCCGCGCCAAGCCATGTACCCCGGCCTTGGAACTCGTATACGCGGTGAAGGTCTGCCCGCAGGCCACCACCGCGGTGGGACTGCCGGTACAAATGATCGATCCGCCACGGCCTTCCATGGCCCGGACTGCGTGCTTGAGTGTGAGGAAGGCCCCGCGCTGGTTGATGGCGACGGTTTTTTCCCAAACCGCCAAGTCCAGGTCCCCGACACGGGCGTCCTGCCCGAACAGCTGCACGCCGGCATTGGCAACGACGACGTCGAGCGGTCCGTCTTCCGCCACGGCAGCGTAGGCCGCAATGACGCTGGCTTCGTCCGAGATATCCATGCGCAAAGCCTGTCCGAGGGCTGATCCCGTGACAGCGGCAGCCTTCTCGGCGGCTTCCAGGTTGATGTCGGCGAAGTACACGCGGGCGCCTTCGGCGACGAAACGCTGGGCCACGGCCAGCCCGATGCCGGAGCCTGCTCCCGTGACAAGGGCGGTCTTGCCGTCCAGCCGTTTGCTCATTGTTGTTCCTCTTTCAGTTCAGTCGACGCGGCGGACAACTGCAGTCCACGGCTCAAATTCAAGATTGGTGGTGTGGCTACCCGGGAGCCGGACGACGACGCTCAGCGCTTGGGCAGTGAGGTTGGCGGCAAACAAAACCGTCCGGCCGCCGTCGCGCACGGGATACAGCACGACGCCGGGCACCTCGCCAGCTACCTCAAGGACCTCGCACTCGCGCACGGCGGCGAGGGCGGCCAGCAGCTCGCCCGCGGGCGTGAGGCCGCCGGGTCCGCGAATCCCGCGCGGTCCCGTTGCCTCGAAATAGCTGACGGATTCGACGCCGGGAACGCTGAGCGCTGCGATGCTGCCCAGCAGCCAAGCGGCCGTGAAACCCTCGGGCTGCAGCGGGTCCGTGGCCATGGCTTCGGCTGCCGCATCGTCACCCTCTGTGGCGACGGCGTTGAACCGCGCCTTCAGGGTCACCGGGCCGAGGTGCAGCGGCCGCCCCGGGCCGATCCGGAGGGCATTGAGCGCGACAAGACGCTGCATCGGCAGGGTCTCCACGACGTGTGGCACTTCGGTGGCGTGCATTTGCGGCGTGATGCTGAAGGACACGGCGTCGGCGTCCGGGGGGAGGCGATCCGCGCTGCGGTTCAGCTCGGTGAAGTGCGACCGCGCTCCGGCAAGCAGTGCACCGCCAAATTCGCGCCGCCGAGCCTCATCCCTGAGTTCAGCCCAGAGCTCCGGCTCCGTGACGTGGCTGGAAGCGTCGAACACCGCGAGCCGCAGCACATTGTCCAAGGGCAGGAGCTCGAGGAGTTCCCCGATGCGCTGCGGCGAATCGACGGAGAGCCGCACATCCAGCGGAACGTTCAGGTCCGTTGCCTCATCCGCGGCCCCACGGACCGTGCGCTCATTGTCCGGTCCGGGTGCCAGCTCCAGAAGCAGGGCGTCCAGGCCGGGGATGGGCTCGGAACGGGTTCTGGGTGCTGTGGCCGAGGTGGCCGAAAGCGAAAGCGCCGGCACCCGGGCCGTGCCGCCGTCGAGCACGGTGAGGACACTTTCTGGCTGCCGAACTGACGACGGCGCGGCGGACCCGGAAGTCACCGTCAGGAGCACCGACTGGTGGACGCGATCGCCGGCGGAAACTTCCACCGGAAACGGCTTGGACAGCGGCGTGCTGTACGTCTTGAAGGAAGCGTCTGTCCAGTTCCGTTGGTCTTCGGTCTCGAAGACGTCGCCGTGGAAGTCGAGCCTGAACCGGGTTCCGTCGCGCTCCCACTCCATGGAAGAAAGGTCCATGAAGGGCTGGTGCGGACTGATGTCCACGGGGAAGAACGACGGCGTGCTGGCGCCACCGGGACTGCCGATGGTCACCGCGCGGCCGGCGTCGTCGGGGCGGTGCAGCACCACGAGTCCGATCCGGTTGCTGCGGAAGGCAGCGGGAGCGACGCCGTCGAACGTCACTTTGACGCTGTTCTTCGTGAAGTGGATGGCGAGCTCGCCGGTGTAGCTGGAGCCGAAACCGGCGAAGTCGATGTCGAGCAGGAGGGTGACACCGCCGTCGCGGGAGTGTTGCGCGACCCTGCTGACCGTGGGCACGAGGGTGCGCCAGTCGTGATCGCGGACCACTGCGCGAATGGCCCGCAGTACTGGCATGCCGTTGAACGTGATGTCCGAGAGTTCATCGTTGCGAAGCTCGGCTCCCCAAGCTGCTGCTTCCACCGTTTCCGATGGGGCGAATAGCCTGGCGTGGTTTTCGTCGTTGAGCACAGCGGGCCTTTGCAGCGAGGACGGAAGTAGGCGTAATTGGAATCAATTGTGATGCGGGCCATGCGATGAGTCAACCGGTTGACCAATATTTGAGAACTCACGCGCTGCGGTTCGCGTCGCGGTAGGTCACTTGGAGCAACGCCACGCAACCCGGCGAAAGGTTTCGAAACCATTATTGGTTGGCGCGCCGCGGCCTGCCTAACCTCGATGCACGTGGTGTACCCGAGAGGCCAGGGAGCTGCCTGCAAAGCAGCGCACGCGGGTTCGAATCCCGCCACCACGTCTCGTGTGTTGTCCTGGGGCGAAACGCCCAGGGGCCGAGCTATTGGGCGGCGTCGTAGCCCGCCAGCAGGCGGCGGGACGCTGTGCCCATGTGCGAGACCATGGCCTCTGTCACCAAGGCGGCGTCCCGGGACTCGAGCGCCTTGAAGATCGCGCGATGCTCGGCGAGCGCGGCGGCGGCATGGCCTTCATCGGTCAGTGCCCGGTCCACCCAGATTCGCAAGAGCGACCTAATGCTCTGCAGGAGTTCCTGGAGGACCTGGTTCCCGGAAGCGGACGCGATTTCCTTATGGAACGCGGCGTCGGCCTCGACGAAAACCGCGAGGTTATCCAGCCCGGCCTCCATCGAATCAAGGTTGGCTCGCATGCGCTCCAGGGCCTCGTCGGTAATGCGGGCCGCGGCCAACTGAACCGCTTGGACCTCCAATCCACTGCGCAGCTCCACGAGTTCGCGTGTGCGCGGCTCGCCGAGCATGAGTCCCCAACTGAGGGTGCGGGGCAGAAGTTCGGAGACGCCGTCGCGCAAATAGGTTCCGGACCCCGGCCGGACGATGACGATGCCGAGGATTTCCAACGCGGCCAACGCCTCGCGAACCGCCGAACGCCCGACGCCGAGCGAAGCCGCCAATTGGCGCTCGGCCGGGAGCCGGGTTCCCGCCGCTATGTCGCCGCTGGTGAAGTACGCGAGCAACCTCTCGGCGACCTCGGAGACGACGGAGCCGTGCTCCATCGGAGCAAGGGCTGCCGTCATATGGGCCGCTGCGGCGGCGGAATTCGCTGACATCTTCACAGCGTAGCAACCGGATGACCAATTTCTCCCGCACCGAATTCGTAGGTGCGGGGGTCACGTGAATCCGGCGCGCGAAAATTAAGATCAGTCAACCGGTTGACCAATTTACTCCCTGGTGTTTATGGTTTTTATCACACGCTTAGCTCGGTCCTGAGGCATCGAAGTCCACGGATCGGCACTAAGAAAACCCGAGCCGCCTGGTCCACAGAAGGACAACGCGCTCCGGCAACCTCTAGGAGTCAATGTGGACACCACACAATCGGTGGTCGAAAGATCGGCCATCAAGAAAGTCGCGAACCGGCTGGTGCCGTTCGTCGCCTTGATGTTCTTCATCAATTACCTGGACCGGACGGCCATCTCGTTCGCCGGCCCGAACGGCATGAACAAGGACCTGGCGCTCTCCGCAGCGCAGTTCGGTTTCGCGTCCGGAGTTTTCTTCATCGGCTACATCCTGCTGGAGGTTCCCAGCAACCTTGCTTTGCACAAGTTCGGCGCGCGCCGCTGGCTGGCCCGAATCATGGTCAGCTGGGGCATTGTGTCCCTCGTGTTCACCTGGGTGGGCAACGTGGACCAGCTCTACGTCCTGCGCTTCATTCTGGGTGTGGCGGAAGCCGGATTCTTCCCCGGCGCCATCCTCTTCCTGAGCCTCTGGGTCCCCGCAAAACACCGAAGCAAGATCCTCGCCCTCTTCTACTTGGCACAGCCGTTGACCACGGTGATCGGCGCTCCACTGGCCGGAGCGTTGATCCAGCAGCACGGCGTGTTCTTCGGCCTTGAGGGCTGGCGGTTCATGTTCTTCGGTGTCGCCATCCCCGCGATCGCCATCGGCGTCATCTCCTGGTTCTACCTGGCAGACTCCCCCGCCAAGGCCAAGTGGCTGACGTCGGAGGAAAAGACCTGGCTGACCGGTGCGCTCGACAAGGAAAAGGCGGCGACTTCTGCCATCAACAAGCACGTCAGCGTCCGCACCGTGTTCGGCAACGGCCGCGTTTGGATGCTTTCCCTAATCTACTTCGGCTTCATTTACGGCCTCTACGCCCTCGGGTTCTTCCTGCCGACCATCATCAAGGGTTTCGAGTCCCAGTTCGGCACGAAATTCGACGTCTTCCAGCAAGGCCTCATCACGGCCATCCCGTACTTGCCTGCCGCCGTCGCCCTGTACTTCTGGTCCAGGGACGCAACCAAGCGCGGCGTCAAGACGTGGCACATCGCGCTTCCCGCGCTGACCGGCGCCGTCAGCATTCCGTTGGCGCTGTTCGCAGGGTCCCCGGCCGCGACGATCGCCGTCATCACCATCACCGCCATGTCCATCTTCGCGGCCCTGCCGAACTTCTGGACGGTGCCCACGCAGTTCCTCACCGGGGCGGCGGCCGCAGCCGGAATCGCGCTGATCAACACCGTCGGCAACCTCGCAGGCTTCAGCGCCGGCTACATCACGGGTTGGCTCAAGGACTGGACGGGAAGCTACGTGGTGCCCATGTTCGTGGTGGGTGGCTTCATGCTCCTTTCCTCGATCCTCATGGTCGTCCTCAGCCGCCGGGGAGAAGCCAGCGAAGGCGCCCCCGCCGAGGCTCTGGATCCCGCAGGCGCCAGCCAGCAAACCCAGCCCTAACCCGCGCCCGGCCCGCCCAACTAACTCGCAGTTGTTGTCGTTATGAGCCCTCATAACGACAACAACTGCTAGTCAGTTGGGTTACCGTCCCACGCCACACCACGCAGCCACACCGCCGCCCCGCCCGGCCGGCCTGCCCCCAGGCAGGCGCCAGTTCTCACCATGATTTCCACCGACAGGTCCAGGAGTTCCGCATGACCCGCTTGTTCAATGAACCCGCAGCCTTCGCCGACGAAATGATCGAAGGTTTCGTCGCATCGCACGGCCGCTGGGTACGGCGCGTCTCCGGCGGCGTGGCCCGCAGCACCCGGAGCACTCCCGGCACGGTAGCGCTGGTGATCGGCGGCGGTTCGGGCCACTACCCGGCTTTCGGGGGGCTCGTCGGCCAGGGCCTGGCGCACGGCGCAGCGATGGGCAACCTCTTCGCCTCGCCGTCCGCGCAGCAGGTCTACAACGTGGCCAGGGCGTCGGACAACGGCGGTGGCGTGCTCCTGGGCTACGGCAACTACGCCGGGGATGTCCTGCATTTCACCCAGGCGCAGGAGAAGCTCCGCAAGGAGGGAATCGACTGCCGCAGCATCGCCGTGACGGACGACATCTCCTCCGCCCCCGCAAGCGAGATGCACAAGCGCCGGGGTATTGCCGGGGACCTGACCGTCTTCAAGGTCGCCGCCGCAGCCTCCGAGGCCGGCTACACCATGGACGACGTCGTGCAGATCGCCGAACGCGCCAACCACCGCACCCGTTCCTTCGGCGTCGCGTTCACCGGGTGCACGCTGCCCGGCGCGGAGCGGCCGCTCTTCACCGTCCCCGAGGGCCGGATGGCGGTGGGCATGGGAATCCACGGCGAACCAGGCATCGGCGAAACGGACATCCCGACGGCGGATGAGCTCGCCGAGCTGATGGTCGCCAAGCTCCTTGCCGAAATCCCCGAGGGTGTCCAGATCAGTGGTGCCCGCGTCGTCCCGATCCTCAATGGCCTGGGCAGCGTGAAGTACGAGGAACTGTTCGTCGTGTACCGCCGCGTCGCGCAGCTCCTCGCTGAGGCAGGACTCGAGGCTTTGGATCCGCAGGTGGGCGAGCTCGTGACCAGCTTCGACATGGCAGGCACATCCTTGACCCTCTTCTGGCTGGACGAGGAACTCGAACAACTCTGGCTCGCACCGGCCGACGCCCCGGCCTTCCGCCGCGGCGCGGTCACGGCCCAGGCGCTGGCATCCGACGACGGCGGGCTGGCCGACGTCGAACTTTCCATCCCTGCCGCCTCGGCTGAGTCCCGCGCGGCCGCCGTCCGCGTCCTCGCCGCACTTGGCGCCGCCAAGGACGTCGTCGACGCGAACGCCGAGGAACTTGGCAGGATCGACGCGATCGCCGGAGACGGCGACCACGGTATCGGCATGGAACGCGGAGTCCGCGCCGCGGTCGAAGCCGCGGCAGACGCCGTCGTACGCGGTGCCGGTGCGGCCACCACCTTGCACTTCGCCGGAGACGCCTGGGCAGACAAGGCCGGCGGAACCTCCGGTGCGCTGTGGGGCATGGCGCTGCGGGCCGTCGGTGACGCTTTGGGCGACGCCAACGCGCCCGACGGCGGTGCTGTAGCCACCGGCGTGGCGGACGCCGCCGCAGCCATCATGAACTTCGGCAAAGCCAAAGTGGGCGACAAGACCTTGGTGGACGTCCTGGTCCCGTTCCGCGACGCCCTCAAAGCCGGCGTGCAGGACGGCCGGTCCTTGACGGACGCGTGGGGCACCGCCGTCGTGGCTGCCCAACAGGCCGCCGAGGCAACCGCGAACCTGCTGCCGCTGATGGGCCGCGCCCGCCCGCATGCCGAGAAGAGCTTGGGCACCCCGGATGCCGGAGCAGTCTCGATGGCCCTGATCGTCAAGGCGATCCACGAGTCCCTCCTCCGGGAGAACACGATCGAAAACAGCATGAAGGAGACAGCATGAGCACCAAACTGCGCCTGGTCATCGGATCGGACGACGCCGGATTCGAGTACAAGGAAGCCCTGAGGGCCGACCTCGAGGCCAGTGAACTGGTCGAATCCGTGACCGACGTCGGGGTGGATGCCGTCAGCCACACCCCGTACCCGTCCGTGGCCATCGCTGCTGCCGAGCTCATCGCCGCTGGCAAGGCCGACCGTGCCCTGCTGGTATGCGGCACCGGGCTGGGGGTGGCCATCGCAGCCAACAAGGTCCCCGGCATCCGCGCCGTCACCGCCCACGACAGCTTTTCCGTGGAACGGGCCGTCCTGAGCAACAACGCGCAGGTCCTCACCTTCGGACAGCGCGTCGTCGGCCTGGAATTGGCCCGCCGCCTCGCCAAGGAGTGGCTCACCTACACGTTCGACGAGTCCTCAGCCTCCGCCGAGAAAGTCACGCTTATTAAGGACTACGAGGGTGTCACTTCCTGCTAAACCCGCCGTCGGCGGGACGAATGAGAAGGCGATCATCGGCGTCAGCCTGAAGATGTATTTCGGCTACGAGCGCACGCTCGAATACTGCCGGGAAGTGGCGTCCATCGCGGCCGCGCATCCCGCGGTCCGGAGCGGCGAGGTCGAGTTGTTCGTCCTGCCGGCCTTCCCCGTTCTAGCGGACGCCGGCCGACTCCTCGAAACGTCCGGCGCAGGCACGGGCGCGCAGGACATCTTCTGGGAAGACGAAGGCGCATACACCGGCGAGGTCAGCGGGAAGATGGTGGCCGAGATCGGCGGCAGCTACGTCGAAATCGGGCACGCCGAACGCCGCAGGATCTTCGGCGAGGACCACCGGGTCATCGGGCTCAAGACCGCGGCAGCCTACCGCAACGGCCTCACCCCGGTTCTGTGCGTCGGCGAACTGAACTCCGGTTCAGCCGAAGAGGCCATCGCCCATTGCTCCGCCGAGATCGACGCCGCCCTCAAGCGGGCGCAATCGCTCGGTCCCGCAGGCCGGACCATCGTGGCGTACGAACCGCAGTGGGCCATCGGCGCGCCGGAACCCGCGACGCCCGAATACACCAGCGCCGTGGTCCGCGGCCTCGACGAGCACCTCCGCTCGTTGCCGGGACAGGCCGGGAGCCGTGTCATTTACGGCGGCAGCGCGGGCCCCGGGCTGATCAGCCAGTTGGACATGTCCGTTGCCGGCCTGTTCCTCGGCCGCTTCGCGCACGATCCGGAAGCCCTCAAGACCATCCTGGACGAGGCTGCCGCACGCCTTGTTGGGAAAGGGGTGACAGTATGAGCTCGACCATCGGCCTGAGCAGCTACGCGTTCTTCTGGCAACTCTCGGACGCCGTCTCGGCGCCGCTGAGCATCCACGACGCGCTGGCCTGCACTGCGGACCTGGGCGTCGAGCTGTTCCAGATCTGCGACTATGCTCCCCTCGAGCACATGTCCGACGACGAACTCGCCGCCGTCCGCTCAACCGCGGACTCCCTCGGCATCACGCTGGAACTCGGCACGAAGGGCATCCGTCCGGAGCACCTGCGCAAGTTCCTGCACATCGCCCGGATCCTTGGCTCGGAGCTACTGAGGACCATGTTCAACGTCCCCGGCCACGCGCCCGACGCCGACGAAGCCACCGCGATCTTCACCGAGGTCCTGCCGGCCTTCGAAGCGGCAGGCGTGCGGATCGCCGTCGAAACCTACGAACAGGTGCCTACCGCACGGATCCTGGACGTGATCCGCCGGGTGGACAGCCCGTACCTCGGGATCTGCAGCGACCCCGCCAATACCGTCGCGGCGCTGGAGATGCCGCGCGAGGTGATTGACGCCGTCGCGCCCTATGTCCTGAACATGCACATCAAAGACTTTGCGTTCAGCCGCAAGGAGGGGTGGGTCGGGTTCACGTACTCCGGCGCGCCGCTCGGCGAAGGCCTCCTGGATTACGACTACATGGCCGGCAAGATCCAGCCCTCGCAAAGAAACATCAACCAGATCGTCGAACACTGGCTGCCCTGGCAGGACTCCGAGGCGGAAACCATCCGCCTCGAAAACCAGTGGACCCAACAAAGCCTCGAATTCCTAAGGAGCAAGTGAAATGTCAGCAGAACAATTGACCGTCGCCGTTGTCGGAGCCGGTGGCAAGATGGGGATGCGCGTTTCCGCCAACCTCCAGAAGAGCAGCCACACGGTCACCTACAGCGAGAACTCTCCCGCCGGCCAGGACCGCGTCCGCGCCGAGGGCCGCGAGATCACCGCAACGGACGACGCCGTCAAGGGCGCCGACGTCGTGATCCTCGCCGTGCCGGACACCGTCCTGGGCATCGTGTCCGAAGGCGTCGTCCCGCAGATGAAGCCCGGCTCGATCCTCCTCACCCTGGACCCGGCCGCCGCCTACGCCGGACTACTGGCCAAGCGCGACGACGTCGTCCAGGCCGTCGCGCACCCGTGCCACCCCTCCGTGTTCCTTGAGCGGACCACCAAGGAAGAATGGGCCGACACCTTCGGCGGCCAGGGCGCCCCGCAGAACGTCGTGGCAGCGATCGACGAGGACGCACCCGCGGCAACCCGCGACGCAGCCGAGGCGACCATCCGCACCATCTACGCCCCCGTCATCGACGTCCACTGGGTCACCGTGAAGCAGCTAGCCATCCTGGAACCCACCCTCGTGGAGACCGTCGCCTGCATGATCGGCACCCTGCTCAACGAAGCCCTCCACGAAACCGTGCACACCGCCGGCGTCCCCGAAGAAGCAGCCAAGGCCATGCTGTTCGGTCACGTGCAGATTGCCCTGACCAACGCCCTGCGCGGCTCCACCCCGTTCTCCGAGGCCTGCGAAATCGCCATCCAGTACGGCAAGGACACCATCATCAAGGACGACTGGAAGAAGATCTTCGACGACTCCGAGCTCGACGGCGTCATCGCCAAGATGCTCAAGCTGGACGCCGTCAAGCGCTAGGCGATTCATCACCACCCGCGAGATGGCAGTTCACGGCAATTACTGACGTGAAGTGCCATCTCGCGGCGCATTCCAGGGGTTTACTGCCCGCCCCGCGCCAGCCATCATGAAATCAGGCGCAGGACTTCGCCGACCGCTACAGCACGGCCGCTCCTTGCGCAGCGGAGGCGCAGCGACATGTCACCCAGGATCGAGCCCGCGGACCACGCCCTGGGAGGCACTGCCCCCGGCGCCCCGGACCGATTCCTGACCGACTACTACGAACACGTGGCCGATGATGATGTCCGCAACTACACCACGGACACGCTCCTCGAGCGTGCCCGGTACCACCGCTCATTGGCTGAACGGCGGGCTCCCGGGCAAGCTGTGATCGGCGTCCTGAACGAGGCCGACGCGAGCCTCGTAGCGATTGTCACCGAGGACATGCCTTACCTCGTACCGTCGGTCACTGCGGAAATCGCCAGGGACAACGCCTCCATCGGGCTCCTGGTCCACCCCACTTTTACCGTCACCCGGGATCCAGCCACCCACCGCCTGACCGACGTCCGCCGCGGCCCCCTGCGGACCGGACTGCCGTCCGGCGTCGAGCCTTCCGTCCCGGTCACCCCTCTGGAGCACGACGACGGCCGGCCGCTCGCGGAGGCTTGGATCGCCGTCGAGATTTCCCGCCTTCCGGACGAAACGAGTGCCGAACACCTCGTTGAACGGCTGCAGAGTGTCCTTGGCGATGTCCGGGCCGCGGCGGAAGACGCGGCTGCCATTCACCAGGAACTTGCCGACGAGATCGGGGGTTTGGCGGGTTTGTCCGGCGGCGGGGAGGTCCGGGAGTTGCTGCGCTGGCTGGACGACGGGAATTTCGTGTTCCTCGGCTACCGCGGCCGGAGGAGTCTCGGACTGCTCCGGAAGGTGGCGGGCGACGCGTCCGAGGCCGGGCCGCCCGAAGGTGGGCCGTCCGAAGGTGGGCCGAGCGCAAAGCCCCTCCTGACGCTCACCAAGTCGACGCTCCGCTCAACGGTCCTCCGGCGTGCCTACCTCGACGAAATCACCCTGGCCGGGGCTGACAAGATCGGCGAGCGCACCTGGGTCGGCCTTTTCGCTCCCAGCTCGGCGTCCCGTTCGGCACTCCAGATTCCCGTCATCCGGGACACTGTGGACGAGGTACTGCGGACGTTTGGCTACCCGCCGGCATCACACCGCGGCAAGGAACTGCTGGCCGTGGTGGAGGCTTATCCGCGCGACGAGCTCTTCCACATCGGCGCCGGGCAGTTGGCGGAGCACGCGCGGGACATCCTGCGCCTCCAAGAACGGCACAGCACCCGGTTGTTCCTTCGTCCGGACTCGCATAACCGCTTCATGACGGCATTGGTCTTCCTGCCGCGGCAGCGCTACAGCACGGCCGTCCGGCTCAACATTGAACGCGAACTTCGCGAGGCCTTCGGTTCCGGGGCCATCGAGTTCGAGCTCCGCCTGGGCGAATCCGCCATGGCCCGGGTGTTCTTCCGGGTCCTGTTGCCACGCGAGGGGGCGCCCGCCGTCGTCGACCCTGCGGTACTGGAGCAGCGGATTATCGCCGCGACGCGGTCCTGGGCGGAAGGCCTGGACGAAGCCTTGCGGGCAAGGTTCCCAGCAGACGAGGCCGCCCGGCTGTCCCGGCAATGGGCTGCCGCCTTTCCGGCCAGCTACAAGGCCGATTACGAGGTGGAAGACGCCGTTCAGGACATCGTCCGGTTCGAGGGTTTCGCGCCCATGGACGGGGACCAGGCCGACGGCGACACCGCGGACCCGCTGCTCACCGTCTACAGGCGCCCGGGAACCGCTGTCCTCGCCGAGGATGCGCGGATTCGGCTCTATTTGACCCACCCGCAGAGCCTGAGCCAGATTCTGCCCCTCTTCCACAACCTAGGCTTGCGCGTCCTGGACCAGCGGCCGTTCGACGTGCAGCGTGCCGACGGGCGGTCCTTCTTCCTTTACGACCTTGGCCTCGTGTATCCGCGCGGAGTTGATCCCGTGCGAACGGGCGAGCTCCTGGCCGCTTCGTTTTGTGCCGCGATGCGGGGAGATGCGGAGTCCGACGCCTTCGATGCCCTGGTCATCCGGGAGGGGATCGACTGGCGGCGGACAGCCATCCTGCGCGCGTATGCGAAGTACCTCCGGCAGCTGGGGAGCACCAATTCGTACGGGTTCATCGCGGATACACTTCGTGAGAATGTGCGGGCAACCCGCGCTCTGCTTTCGCTCTTCGAGGCGAAGTTCGATCCGGACCGGTTCGACCCCGATCTGTTCGATCCTGAACTGCGGGCGCCGGCGCCCGCTGACAAGACGCCTGCTGAGCAGATGGCGGCTGGAAGCGACCTGTTCGAAACGGACCGCGGCAAGTACAGCTCGCGGACGCAAGCCACCAACGCCGCGCGCAAGGAACTGGCCGAAGCGATCGACGCCGTACCGGTCCTCGACGCCGACCGCCTGTTGCGTTCCCTGGCGAGCCTGGTGGAGGCCACCCTGCGCACTAACTTTTACCTCAACAAACCGTATTTGAGTTTCAAGCTGAACCCCTCCTCCATCCCGGCTGCACCTGCACCCCGGCCACAATTCGAAATCTGGGTCTACTCGCCACGCGTGGAAGGCGTCCACTTGCGGTTCGGCGCCATTGCCCGCGGCGGCTTGCGTTGGTCCGACCGCCGGGAGGACTTCCGCACGGAGGTCCTGGGGCTCGTGAAAGCCCAGACCGTGAAGAACGCCGTCATTGTTCCCACCGGAGCCAAGGGCGGTTTCTACCCCAAACAACTCCCGGACCCCGCCGAAGACCGGGCGGACTGGCTGGCCGAGGGCCAGGAAAGCTACCGGATCTTCGTTCGTGGACTACTGGACATCACGGACGATCTGGTTGCCGAGCGCGTCGTCCCGCCGGCGCGCGTGGTGAGGCACGACGGCGACGACTACTACCTTGTGGTCGCCGCGGACAAGGGCACAGCCACGTTCTCCGACATCGCCAACGACCTCGCCTCAGAGTATGGATTCTGGCTGGGCGATGCGTTCGCGTCCGGCGGTTCCGTGGGTTATGACCACAAGCAGATGGGCATCACGGCCCGCGGCGCTTGGGAGTCCGTGCGGCACCATTTCAGTGAGTTGCTCATCGACTCCCGGGCCGAGGATTTCACCGTGGTGGGCATCGGCGACATGAGCGGCGATGTGTTCGGAAACGGAATGCTGCTCTCGAACCACATCAAGCTTGTGGCGGCCTTCGATCACCGGCATATCTTCCTGGATCCCACCCCGGACCCGGCCATTTCCTTCGCCGAGCGGAAACGGCTCTTCAAGCTCCCCCGCTCATCCTGGGCCGACTACAACCCCGCGAAGCTCAGTCCCGGTGGAGGAGTGTTCTCCCGGGCCGACAAATCAATCGGCATCACCGAGCCTGTCCGCCTCGCCTTGGGATTGGAGGAGGGCACGACGGCGATGAGCCCGCCTGAGCTGCTCAGGGCCGTCCTCACGGCCCCCGTCGACCTGCTCTACAACGGTGGGATCGGCACCTACGTCAAGGCTTCCGCCGAGACCCATGCCGACGTCGGAGACAAGTCAAACGATGCCATCCGGGTGGACGCCGCCCAACTGCGTACCCGGATCATCGCCGAGGGCGGCAATCTCGGCATCACCCAACGCGGCAGGATCGAGGCTGCGCTGGCTGGAATCCGCGTAAACACCGATGCCATCGACAACTCCGCCGGCGTGGACTGCTCGGACCACGAGGTAAACATCAAGATCTTCCTGGACCGGATGATCGCCGCAGGCAAGATGTCCCCCAACGAAAGGACGAAATTCCTGCACTCACTCCAGGACGAAGTGGGGAGGCTCGTGCTGAAAACCAACGTTGACCAAAACGTCCTCCTCCTCAATGACAGGCAACTGGTCCTCGAGTGGAGCCCGAGCTTCGAACGGACCATGGACTGGCTCGAGTCAGCCACGGACCTGGACCGGGAGCTCGAATGCCTGCCGACAACCAAGGAAATCCAGGCGCGAGTAAGGACCGGAGTTGGACTGACCTCACCTGAACTCGCCGTGCTGGCGGCCTATGCGAAGATCGAGCTCGCGCGGGAACTGACGGAGGGCGGGCTCGCGGACGATCCATGGTTTTCGAAAACGCTGCGCGACTATTTTCCCCGTCAGCTCTCGGAACGGTTCGGCGAGGACCTCTCCACGCATCCCCTGCGCCGCCAAATCGTTGCCACTGTGGTGGCCAACGACATGATCAACCTCGGCGGCATAGCCTTCGCGTTCCGCGCCATGGAGGAGACCACGGTTTCGGCGGCCGCGGTCGCGCGCGGATTCGTGGTCATGCGCCGAATCTGGGACTTCGATTCGGTCACTGAAGCCATCGCGCGGGTACCGGCAAGCGTCCCGAGCGAACATGGATGCGCCGTGGCCCTGGACATGCGCCGGCTCCTCGACCGGTCCACCCGCTGGTACGTCACCCACGATTTCCGCGACAAGCCCATTGCGGACGCCTTCGCCCGGCTCGAGCGGCCCATGTCGCTGATGCGGGCGAACTTCACGCGCTTCCTGCACGGGATCAACCTGCAACACTCGTTGACGCGCCTTGCCCATTCGGATTCAGTGGGCTTGCCACACGAGCTGGGCCTTCGAGCCTCGGAACTCCTGGTCAGCTACGGCCTTTTGGACATTTCCGCGATTGCCGAGGAATTGCAGGAGCCCGTTGAGGACGTCGCCGAGGTGTACTTCGCCGTGTTCGAACGGATCTCGGCTATCCCCCTGTTGGAACACATCACGCTGTTGCCGCGGGACACCCACTGGGAGGCCTTGGCGCGCGCAGCCCTTCGCGACGACATGTATCTGGTCCTTGCCGACATGACCAAGGCCGTGGTCCGGCACACTCCCCGCTCCCCCGAGGCAAGCGCCGACCCCATAGGAAGGATCCAGGATTGGGAACGCGGAAACATCGAACAACTCGCCCGCATCCAGGACACCATCAAGGAAGCGATCAAGCCCGGCCCGGTGGATATAGCCGCACTCTCCGTGGCCGTGAAGCTCTTGCGAGCGATGGTACGCCGGTGATCCAGATCCCAGAATGACAGACATCCGACGACTCTTTGCTATCTTTTATGCAGGAATTGCCGCTCCCCAACGCGGCATCCTGCAGAAGGAGGCCCCCAATGAGCACTGCCACGATAGAAAACAACGAGATCCATTTGTCCTTTGCGTCCGTCGACGAAGTCCATGCCGGACTCGACGAAGCCGTCAGCACGCTCATCGAAGCCGCTGCCGAAGACGGCCGCTGCGGGATCCTGGTGACCCGCCGGGAGCCCGGAAGCTACACGGTCGCCTTGGACGAGTCCGTCCCGTTCGGCCAGACCCGTGAGGTCCTCGCCGCCTAAGGACAGGCCCTGAAATAGGTACAGACAAGAAAACCGGAGCTTGTTTTCCAGACCACGCCAAGACGGCGCGGAATGGGAAACAAGCCCCGGTCCTTTAACCCGGTTTTTGCGGAGTCCCTACACCCGGCGCAACTCCACGCCGTCGGACTTCATGAAAAGCTGTTTGGCGGCTTCATCGGCGCCAGGTCCTGCGGGTTCAAGCCACACAACGTTGCCGCTGCCCGAGACTTCCTGCACCTCCCCCGCCGCGACCACATGTGCGTGCCTTACGACTTCGATCCGCTCCCCCACCTTCAACGTTCCCCAGTTGGAAACGACGGCGGACTGTGCGATTCGCCTGGACAGGACTGTCCCGCGTGCCTTCATTGAACTTCTACCCCTTTGTGGATGTTCGTTGTTTTCAGTTGTAACGGATATTCCCCGGTAGGCCCACGACATCGTCGGCGTGGACATGCCGTACACCATAAGTTCTACTACACAGAAAGCGCCCCGGGGCACGTATTGCCAAACATTTCCGGGGCGCTTCCTATTGTTCACTCGAACAGTATTTTGTTCGGCGTCAGGCGAGAATTCCGACGGCGGATTCGGCGGCCGTTCGCACCTCGCCAGCGCCTACAAGACGGTCTGCCGCTTCCAGTTCAGGTGAGAGGAAACGGTCAGTTCCGGGACCGTCGACGACGCCGCGCAGCACCTCGATCACGGCGGTGCCGGCAGGCCCCGGAGTGAGTTCTCCACCGGACAGTTTGGTGCGGATGTCGAGGGCGCGGGCGCTCGTCACGAGTTCCACGGCCAGGACGCGACGCAGGTTCTCGATGGCCTTCCGGAGCTTGCGGGCAGCGTGCCAACCCATGGAGACGTGGTCTTCCTGCATGGCGGAGCTCGGGATGGAGTCCACCGACGCCGGGACGGCCAGCCGCTTGTTGTCCGAGACGAGGCCGGCCTGGGTGTACTGGGCAATCATGAGGCCAGAGTCCACTCCGGGATCGTCTGCGAGGAAGGCCGGGAGTCCGTGCGAGCGGGCCGGGTCCAGCATGCGGTCCGTGCGGCGCTCGGCGATGGAGGACAGGTCCGCCACGGCGATCGCCAGGAAGTCCAGGACGTACGCCACCGGGGCGCCGTGGAAGTTTCCGTTGGAGGACACGCGGCCGTCCGGGAGCACCACGGGGTTGTCGATGGCTGCAGCCAACTCGCGGGAGGCCACGAGTTCGGCATGCGTCACGGTGTCGCGGACCGCGCCGGCCACCTGGGGTGCGCAGCGGAGCGAGTACGCGTCCTGGACTTTGGTGTCGTTGACGCGGTGCGAAGCGACGATCGGCGAGTTGGAAAGCACCCGAAGCATGTTGTCCGCGCTTGCGGCCTGGCCCGGGTGGGGCCGCAGGGCCGCGTGCAACTCAGGCAGGAACACCTGGTCGGTGCCGAGCAGCGCCTCGACGCTGAGCGCCGCGGTGATGTCCGCCGTCGTAAGCAGCAGGTGCAGGTCGGCGATGGCCATCAGGAGCATGCCGAGCATGCCCTCGGTGCCGTTGACGAGCGCGAGGCCTTCCTTTTCCGCGAGGACCACCGGCTCGATGCCGTGCGCGGCGAGGAGTTCGGCAACCGGCTTCTTTCCGGCGGCGCCGTAGAGCTCGCCGTCGGGGCCGGTGGCTTCGCCTTCGCCCATCAGGACCAAAGCGCAGTGGGACAACGGAGCGAGGTCGCCCGAGCAACCCAGGGAGCCGAATTCACGGACTACCGGGGTGATGCCGGCGTTGAGGACGTCCACCATGGTCTGCAGGACCACGGGACGAACGCCCGTGCGGCCCGAGGCCAGGGTCTTGGCACGCAGGAACATGATGCCGCGGACCACTTCGCGCTCCACTGCCGGGCCCATGCCTGCGGCGTGGCTGCGGATGAGCGACTTCTGCAACTGGGTGCGGAGTTCATTGGGGATGTGGCGGTTGGCCAGGGCGCCGAAGCCCGTCGAAACGCCGTACGCCGGAACTTCGCTGTGCGCGAGGCCGTCGATGTGGGCGCGGACCTTGGCAACAGTGTCCAGGGCTTCCTGGGAGATGGTCACCTTGGCGTCGTAGCGCGCGACGGCGACGACGTCCTCCGGCGTGACTCCGCTGGAGCCGAGGGTAACGGTCAGCGGTTCGTGGGTAATGGTTGTCATCGGGGTGTTCCTACTTGCTTTCTTCCATGGGGATGCGGACGCCGCGTTCGTGGGCGACTTCGATGGCGCGGTCGTAGCCGGCGTCGGCGTGGCGGATGACGCCCATGCCGGGGTCGTTGGTGAGGAGGCGTTCGAGTTTCTGGGCTGCGAGCTCGGTGCCGTCGGCGACGGAGACCTGGCCGGTGTGGATGGAGCGGCCGATGCCCACGCCGCCGCCGTGGTGGATGGAGACCCAGGTCGCCCCCGAGGACGCGGCGGTCAGGGCGTTGAGCAGGGGCCAGTCGGCGATCGCGTCGGAGCCGTCCTTCATGGACTCCGTTTCCCGGTACGGGGAGGCCACGGAGCCGGAGTCCAGATGGTCCCGGCCGATCACGATCGGGGCCTTGACCTTGCCCTCGGCGACGAGCTGGTTGAACAGCAGCCCGGCCTTGGCRCGTTCSCCGTAGCCSAGCCAGCAGATCCGGGCCGGGAGGCCTTCGAACTCGACCCGTTCGGCGGCGGCGTCGAGCCATTTGTGCAGGTGGGTGTTCTCCGGGAACAGTTCCTTGATCGCSKYRTCGGTGACGGCGATGTCTTCGGGGTCMCCGGAGAGCGCGACCCAGCGGAACGGGCCCAGTCCTTCGCAGAACAGSGGCCGGATGTAGGCCGGGACGAAGCCGGGGAACTCGAACGCCCGGCCGTAGCCGCCCTTGCGGGCCTCGTCGCGGATCGAGTTGCCGTAATCGAAGACCTCGGCCCCGGCGTCCTGGAACTCGACCATGGCCTGGACGTGGCGGGCCATGGAGGCCTGGGCTTTCTTGGTGAACCCTTCCGGGTCCGCTTCGGCCTCGGTGTGCCACTCGTCCACGGTGATGCCTTCGGGCAGGTAGGAGAGCGGGTCGTGCGCGGAGGTCTGGTCCGTCACGACATCGATGGTGATCTCCCCGGCCTTGTGGCGGGCCAGGAGTTCGGGGAAGACCTCGGCGGCGTTGCCCACGTAGCCCACGGACCAGCCGCGGCGCTCGGCCTTGGCGGCCTGGACTTTGGCGATCGCGGTGTCCAGGTCGGTTTCGACCTCGTCCAGGTAGCGCTTGCCGACCCGGCGGCGCAGCCGGGACTCGTCGACGTCCACGATCAGGCAGGCCCCGTCGTTCAGGGTCACCGCGAGCGGCTGGGCCCCCCCCATGCCACCGCACCCGCCGGTCAGCGTCAGCGTCCCCGCGAGCGGGCCCTCCGTGGAACCCTCCGCGGCCGGCGCCGGGTGGCGGGCAGTGTCATGCCTTGCGGCCCTGAGTTTGTTCCCGACGGCGGCGAAGGTTTCGTAGGTGCCCTGCAGGATGCCCTGGGTGCCGATGTAGATCCAGGACCCGGCGGTCATCTGCCCGTACATCATCAGGCCCTCTGCCTCCAGGCGGCGGAACTCCGGCCACGTCGCCCAGTCCCCCACCARGTTCGAGTTSGCCAAAAGCACCCGCGGCGCCCACTCGTTCGTGCGGAACACGCCCACGGGCTTGCCGGACTGCACCAGCAGCGTCTCGTCCKTCTCCATGGTCTCCAGGGTCCGGGTGATCGCGTCGAACGCGGCCCAGGACCGGGCAGCCCGGCCCGTGCCGCCATACACGACCAGGTCATCCGGACGCTCGGCGACCTCCGGGTCCAGGTTGTTCATCAACATGCGCAACGGCGCTTCGGTCTGCCAGCTCTTCGCGGTCAGCTCCGTGCCGCGCGCGGCCTTGACCGGACGGGCTCCGGTAGTGAAATCAGCGGGTGCCAT